>JACSSI010001183.1 GCA_014879345.1 Anaerolineae bacterium
TTCTTACTAATGGCTAAGTGGCGGATTTCATCACCGGTGAGTGCCCGGTTTTGGCGACCGCTGCGGATGAGTACCCTGCCATCTTCCAGGCTGTGCAAATCGGTACTGCGCGGCACGTTGAGGCCAATAAACGTATCGGCACTGGTTTCGATGGGCTGCCACTGGGTGGGCACGGGCGGACGGCAGTAGGAGGCAGCTTCGCGTAAAGCACCCTCCGCTTCTTCTTCCCAGATGGCATCAGACGGCCGTCCCTGCGCATCCACGCCCAGCACAATTAAACCGCCATCCGCATTGGCTAACGCCACCAGACATTCAGCCAATGTTTCCGGTTCAGCAAACGGCAAGTAGATGAGACGAGGGCCAGGTTCTTGTTTTAACATAGTAATCAGACGGGTTTGTAGTCGGCACTTTTGCAATTTAAGAAAACAATCAGGTAATACTGTCATTCCCGCGTAGGCGGGAATCCACTGACTAGACTCCCGCCTGCGCGGGAGTGACAAATTCATTACCCGGTTTAATTTTTAAAGACTAATAGTGCTGGTTGTCAGCACTAAAATGCCGGCTACAAACTTAATCGACTCCAGGCAAGGCAGCCATCGCTGCCCCGACGATACCAGCTTCATTTCGCAGTTTAGCGGGCACAACTTCAGCCTGCAAATCAAGATATTTGAGATATTTTTTGTGTTTTTTGCTGATTCCGCCGCCGATAATGATGCGATTGGGGGAAAACAGGAATTCAATGTATTGAAAATAGATGTTTAAGCGTTTTCCCCATTCTTTCCAGGTGAGGTCATTTTCGGTACGCACCCGGTCGGCACAAAAATATTCCGCATCTTTTTTCATGTTGCGCAGGTAGAGATGACCCAGTTCCAGGTTTGGCACGATGTGGCCGTTGACAAACATGACGCTGCCAATGCCGGTGCCTAAGGTGAAAATCATGACAACGCCAGGAATACCGCTGCCAGCACCATGATACATTTCAGCAATGCCCGCTACATCGGCATCATTGCGAATAACGACTTCACAGTTTGTGGTCAGGGCGATATTGCGTGCCGCCGGGTAGTTGATCCAGCCGTTATCGACATTGGCGGCCGTTTTCGTGACACCATCCATGACAACACCCGGAAAGCCAATGCCCAACGGCCCCTGATAGTCGAAGTGATCCACAATCTCTTTAACCACGCCGATGACAGCTTTGGGACTGGCTGGCTGGGGCGTAGGAATACGCAGTCGATCTGTGATGAGTTCACCTTTTTCAGTGTCTACCAGTGCGCCTTTTACGCCGCTGCCGCCAATGTCGATGCCGAGTATTTCCATCTTTTTTCTCCTGAAAATAAATCTCTGTATTACTCTTGTGCCTTACCCAGCAGGTTAATAATTTCTGCTTCGTGTTGGATAACGGCCGTTTTCCCAGCCATTATGCCCTCATCCATCCGATTAAAGTCGAGCAGACCAATCGTGCCAATATCCGGGCGAATCAAAATATCAGGTTCCGACAGCGCCAACCGGGTCTTGAGTGACTGCTCTGTAATAAGGTCGATGACACCCGTCATCACCTGATAAGCGCCGTAACGCTGAGTGTACTTGAGCAGCTTGTCGAGCCGCCCGGAAGGTGGAGTACTCGGTTTGGCATCTGCCTCGTAGCTGGCATTGGTGATGTCGAT
>JACSSI010001184.1 GCA_014879345.1 Anaerolineae bacterium
GTATGAAGTGCTGTCTGATCCGGAAAAGCGGAAGAAATATGACCAATTTGGCTCGCAGTGGCAGCAGTATGAACGCAGCGGCGGCGGCAACATGAACGACTTCTGGTCGCAGTACGCAGGCGCGGCGGGTTCCCGTTCACGCGAACCGTATACGCAAACCATCGACCCGGAAACGTTTGAGCAGATGTTTGGCGGGCGCAGCGGCGGCAGCGGCTTCTCCTCCTTCTTTGAATCGCTCTTTGGCGGCGGGATGGGTGGTGCCCAAGGCTTTCAATCAGCGCCCCAACGAGGCCGTGATTTAGAGCATGAGGTTGAAATCACGCTGGATGAGGCGTTTCATGGCACGACACGGAGCTTGCAGTTTAGTAACGGCCGTTCCATCAATGCCAAAATCCCACGCGGCGTCAAAACTGGTGCCAAAGTGCGTCTCAACGGGCAAGGGGAACCGGGCAGCAACGGCCAAAACGGCGACCTGTTCTTGAACGTCAAAGTGCTGCCCCACGCCACTTATCAACGCGAAGGCGACGACCTGAAAGTGGATGTGCCGGTTGATGTGTTTACGGCACTGCTTGGTGGGAAAACGGCCGTTAGCAGCTTCGATAAAACCGTCAACCTGACCATTCCCGCCGAAACCGAAGGCGGCAAAGTCATCCGCCTGCGCGGTCTGGGCATGCCCAAAGCCAGCAACCCCAGCCAACGCGGCGACCTGCTGGCAAAAGTGAGCATCACGCTGCCGAAGAACTTGAGCAAAGAAGAGAAAGCACTCTGGCAGCAGTTACGGGATTTACGTGCTTAATTTAGAAGGCGAGATTGGAGATTAGAGATTAGAGATTAGTCGAGTCCCCAATCTCCAATCTCTAATCTCCAAAGGTTTTTTAACATGAGACTAGATAAATTCACCCAGAAAGGCCAGGAAGCCATCTACGAAGCGCAAAATCTGGCAGAAACCTATAACCATCCGGCGATTGAACCGGAACATTTACTGCAAACATTGATGAGCCAGGAAGGCGGCGTGGTGCCGGCGGTGCTCAGCCGCATCGGCACAGACCCGGCGCTGCTGCTGGAGAGCGTCACCCGTGAACTGGGCGGCATGTCGCGGGCGACGGGCGGTTCCGTGCAGGTGGGCATGAGCCGTGACCTGACCAACGTGCTGGACGAAGCGCAAGAAATCGCCAAGCAGATGAAGGACGACTACACCTCGACCGAACACATCCTGATGGCGATGGCGCAGCCCAAAGCGCCGCAGCGCATTCGGGGATTGCTGGCGCGGCATGGCATCGACTACAACAGCATCATGCAAGCGTTGGCGGGGGTGCGTGGTTCGCAGCGCGTCACCAGCCAGAACCCGGAATCACAGTACGAAGCGCTGGCAAAATACGGCCGTGACCTGACGCAAGAAGCGCGTAAAGGCAAACTCGACCCTGTTATTGGTCGGGACGAAGAAATCCGGCGCGTGATTCAGATTTTGAGCCGCCGCACCAAGAACAATCCGGTGCTGATTGGCGAACCGGGCGTCGGTAAAACGGCTATTGCCGAAGGGCTGGCCCAACGCATCATACGCGGCGACGTGCCGTCCGGTCTCAAAGAGAAGCGACTGGTGGCGCTCGACTTAGGGGCGCTGGTGGCTGGCGCTAAATATCGCGGCGAGTTTGAGGAACGGCTC
>JACSSI010001185.1 GCA_014879345.1 Anaerolineae bacterium
TTGCCCATCGGGTATTCAAAGCCGGGCATACCAAAGTAGAAATCATTGAGTCCCAACGTCTTCTGGAATTTTGTGGGATTTTCTTTTTTGGAAATGGCTAATACCGCCACGCTGTTGTGGAACATGTAGTTACGGCCGACCTGATCAGAGCCGTTCGCCAAGCCATTGGGGTGTTTGTCGTTGGCGGATTGCAGCAGCAGTTTGGCGGAGTTGGCCGCGCCAGCCGAGATGACAACAATGCCACCCTGGTAGGTTTCTGTTTCACCATTGCGCTCTACGACGACTTCGGTAACGGCCGTTCCCGCTTCATTCGTGTTCAATTTGACAACCAGCGCATCCGTCAGCAGCGTCACATTATCATGTTGTAACGCGGGACGAATCCCCATCACCTCTGCATCCGATTTGGCATGGATGAAACAGGGGAACCCGTCACAATTGGCACAGCGAATGCAGGGGCTAAACTGCGGCTGCGCTTCATTGATCATAATGCCGTTAGGCGAATGGAAGGGGTGATAGCCAGCTTTCTCTAAATCATCATGCAGCTGTTGGATACGCGGCTCATGTGAGATGGCAGGGAAGGGGTAAGGCGCACTGGATGGGGGTTCAATGGGGTCTTCGCCACGATTGCCATGCACCTGATACATCTGCTCGGCTTGCGTGTAATATGGCTCCATTTCATCATAAGAAATGGGCCAGGCAGGTGAAATACCGTCGTGGTGCTTCAACTCGCCAAAATCTTCTTTGCGCAGACGATACAGCGCCGCGCCGTATAACTTGGTGGCCCCACCTACCCAATAATGCGATCCAGGTTGGAATTTTTTGCCTTTTTTGTCGTACCATGTCTCTTTCGGCACGTAACGGTTCTCGATGAAGACTTCTTTAGCGTCCCAGTTTTCCAGTTCACGAGGCAGCCAGCCACCCCGTTCTAAAATCAAAATGCTTTTGCCTGATGGTGCCAGTTTGCGTGCTAACGTGCCGCCACCTGCGCCACTGCCAATGATTATCACATCGTAATTTGTACTCATAAGTCCCTCCTTCACAGGGAAAAGTTAGTAATGCGTAGTGCGTAGTGCGTAAAAAACTACGTTCTACGCACTACGCACTACGTTTTAAAATTTCTCGCCCCACTCCACAATAATATGGGCAATCAACCCCGTCCAGCCTGTTTGATGGCTGGCGCCGCAACCGCGCCCCGTATCCCCATGAAAATATTCATGGAACGGGATCAAGTCGCGCCAATAGGGATCGTTTTGGAATAGTTCATTCTCGCCAAAGACTGCGCGACGGCCGTTTTCATCACGTAAGAAAATGCTTGCCAATCGGCGCGAAATTTCTACAGAAACCTCGTCCAGATTCATCAAATTACCCGAATGGGTAGGACACTCAATCTGGAAAGCATCCCCGTAAAAAGGATGATAATGTGACAACGCATTGAGAATTAGATAGTTAACCGGCATCCAAATGGGGCCGCGCCAGTTAGAATTGCCGCCAAACAGATTGTTCGTCGATTCCCCTGGCTCATAGTCCAGCCGATACTCCTGACCAGCCACATTGATCACCAACGGATGGGCATCATGATATTTGGAAACAGCACGAATGCCATGCGGCGACAGGAATTCATCCTCATCAAGCATGTACTGGAGTATTTGGCGGAACTGATC
>JACSSI010001186.1 GCA_014879345.1 Anaerolineae bacterium
GGGGTGCCTGCTTTGAACAGCTCTTTGTTGTTGTCGTAGGAGCTGATGCAGTCGAGCAGGATTTCCAGGTATTCGTCTCGTTCGGTTTTGGCGGAGCCTTTGCTTTCTTCGATGATGGCGCGAATGGCTTCTTCGCCTTGTTCCCGTTCACCTTGATTGGTGATGTCGAAGCTGGGCAGGTCGGCCAGTTGGCAGAGGCGGCGGACGCGCTCGGCGAATTCGTCGCGGCTCCAGTAGCTCAGCACGAGGGATTCGGCTTCGCCTTCTTTGGCTTGCTCAATGTAGACGATGGTTCCGGTAACGGCCGTTACCGCCCCAGTTGGCAACAAATTACGACCTAACAAAGCGTTGATGAGGGTGCTTTTGCCGACACCAGTACCGCCAAAGAATACGAGGGTATAGGTGCGCTGGGCCAGAATTTTTTGCGCTTCATCAATGCTGAATTGCGCATCTGGCACAGCGCGAATGAGGTAATCGCGGGTGCTGTCGATGGATTTTTGCAGGTCGATCCAGGTGTCCACTTGTCCCGCACTGATGTGGGGCAGGGCTTCTAGTTCGTCACGCAGTTCTACATATTTGTCTTTTTTCTTAGGACTCATGGTACCTTCCTTGTTTAATAAAGATTAGGGAATGAAGATTGAATAATCCACAGATTACGCGGATTACGCAGATTTTTTTGTTTGCGCTTCTAATCTTCTTGGTGTCTCTCCTGACGCCATTGATTTTAACTTATACAGTACCATATACGCAGGTTGTGGGTAAAGGTTGCACGGGGAGGAAAACGGCCGTTTTCCTCGATAATTTTAATTGATATTTGCAAACAAAGGAGTTGCAAGTTGGGGGAATTATCCTATTTCTCATTGGATTTCAGCCTGTTAATATAAGCAAGGATAAATTGAAGCGCCATAATTATTGACATAATGTATCGGGTGTTGATTTATCAGCGGGAGTGTGGTAAGCTTATGACGCAGTGCGTCAAAATAGTAGGGAGCCGTCAACGCAGACAGAAAAATGAAAGAAGATAATCTTGCGGCTTGCAACATTGTCTTAAATGGTTCAGGGAACCAAACAGACTGAAGAGCATTGAGAGCATTCAGGCATTGAAGTGATTATGAAATTAGAAGACATGCTATACACATTTTATACCAAAGCAGGTTTGCTGGTTGGTGTGCGTCATCTACGCTTTGATGATGCGGTTTATCTGGTGGACATCTTTGAAAACATGGGTGCTGACAGCCGTTACCAACGGTATCATCAATCCATTGACCATGTTCATTCAGGGCGAATTTGGCAGGAAGCGGAATTGATAGCCCATATGGATATGAAGAAACAAGGCGGCTTGATTGCTTTTGCAGATTTGCCAGATAAACCAAATGCCGCCGTGGGCGCTGCCCGCTATGTCTGTTTGGGTGATGACTGTGCTGATACTGGTGTGTCTATCCGAGATGACATGCAGGGACAAGGTATTGGCTCTAAGTTGCTGGGATTGTTGGCAGAAGAGGCTCGGCAAAAAGGCATCAAAAAGTTGATAGCCGATGTATTGAACCAAAACAAAGGTATCGTGGGGGTGTTGAAGAAACTGCCTTACGAGATGACACGTAAGCCTGAAGGGGTGTATTCGACATTAACGATTCATTTGGATCGGTTGAAGGATGAGA
>JACSSI010001187.1 GCA_014879345.1 Anaerolineae bacterium
CGTCAAACGTTTTGATGTGGCCGACCCACAAATGGTCGTCGCCAAAACCGGATGACAGGCCGAGCGCGGTCACTTCGGGCAGAAAATCGGCGGCGATGTTCATGTGGACGCGCAAGCTGAGTTCCCCTTGCTGATTGAGGGCGTGCCACAAGCGGAAACTTTCGCGCCCTTCTTTCTCGACGCGCTGGTCGTGGATGCCGGTTAGTCCCAGGCTGTGGGCGGTGGCGATGGTTTCGCGCAGCCACGTCGCTTTGTCGGCCAAACTTGGCTCAGGGATATGCGGCACGACGAGTTGGAGGGCGTTCCATTCGCGTAAAATGCCGGTGGGTTGACCGTTTTCGTCCCGTTCAATCAAACTTTCTGGCGGATTGGGGGTATCGGCGGTGATGCCAACGATGTCCATGGCGGGTTGGTTGATCCAGACGCTGTGCATGTCCATGCGTGTCAGGGCGACGGGGTTGTGGGGGGCGATGGCATTGAGATGGGCGGCAAGGGGTTGGGTGTGCCATTGGGCTTCGTTCCAGCCCCAGCCGAGCAGCCATTCGCCGGGTTGTTTTTGGGCAACGGCCGTTTCTACCATCTGTAGCACGGCATCAAAATCATCCACCCCAAACAGGCTAAGTTGCTGGTTGCGCTCTGCTACTTGCAAAAAGTGAATGTGGGAGTCGATGAGACCGGGGAGCAGTAAACGGCCGTTCCCATCTATGATTTGTGTGTCGGGACCAGCCAGGGTGAGGATGTCTTGATTGGCGCCGACGAAGAGGAAACGGCCGTTGTGGACGGCCACCGCTTCAGCCCAGGGCAATTGTTCGTCAACGGTATAAATTTTTGCGTTGTGGATGATTAAATTTGGGTTCATGGGCGTTGGCTGGCATGTAGCACAGTGAATCCAATAATTTCATCATCTTGATAACGGATAATGACATCATCATCGGTTAATTCGCTATCGGTCGCCACGCTCGGTTTCTGAAAATTGACATACATCACATCGGCTTCTTGATCATAATTCAGCCAAACAGAGTGTTGCGGGGCGTCTTTCACCGTTGGTAGTAGCTTTAAATATTCTTGAACACTTGACATATTCATCAAGGCCATAATTGTTTTCTCCGATTTAATGATTGTTCCCGTCGAGTCAGAAATGCTGTGATGATAAAGCCATCTTTATCATCTTCACGGTACACAACAACAAGCCATTTCCCTGGTTGGATTTCTTTGATGGCGAATAATTCTCCAGCGCCGCCAGCCAAAACACGAGAAGGATTTGCTACCGTATCTAAAATTGATTGGCGCGATTGGGCGAGTTCACCATGTTCTTCTAAAACATGTTCCCAACGCTCTTTGGTCAACCGAATTGATACATTGTTGATTGATTTTACAGTAGCCAGCATGTCCCCTCTACATTGTGCTTGGCAAAATATGTATTTAGCATTTGTAATTGTTGCATAGGTTAGATGGTTTGGTCAACGGCCGTTTTATCTTCGGATTGCAAATCAAGTTTGAGGTATTCGCATCTTCAAAATATACGCTATTTTAGTGTACATTGATTTCATGAAGAAAAATATCACACTTTCCGCAGATGAAGCCTTGATTGAACGAGCGCGTTTGCAAGCTATTCATGAAGGCACAACGCTCAATCAACTCTTTTGTGAATGGTT
>JACSSI010001188.1 GCA_014879345.1 Anaerolineae bacterium
TGATCGTCCAAACTGCCTTCTTCAAAGCCTTCAGCCGCCAGACTCACCGTCACTTCCAAATCCTGGCTGGTATTGTTGTTGATGATAGCCCCAATCTCAATTTTATCGCCGACGGTGAAGAAGCGGGGTGTGATGGGGCGCACAATGAGGGGCAGACTGGTCATAATGTCGGCATTGGTCTGGTCTACCAGGCTGTCGGTGGTGACTGCTTTGCCGTGCATACGCCAGGTGGTGGTGGTGTCGGGCAGTTCCACTTCAACGGTGGCATGACCAGACGCATCGGTGACGATTTTGGCTTCCCAGTACGCCGTGTCGGGGAAATCTTTGCGGGTTTCATCCTCATCCTCGGGGATGCTGCCCAAGGCCGACTGGCCTTCGTCACCGCCGCCACCGCCGCCGCCGCCAAAGAATTCGATAGGCTCTTCAATGTCCAGGCCTTCGCCAGAAACGAGCAGCCCGGAGCCGGTTTGGCTGTAGAGAGCTTGCGGTGAGTAGAAGTAGTCGAGGATATGGGGGGCGTTGTCGTCTTTGAGGGTGAGTACGGCCAAATCGACGAGCGCCAGGGAGACTTCTGCCTGTACGGGGGCGCCGGTATGGTCTGTGACCTGGATGTCGAAAACGGCCGTTTCTCCCGGTTCATAGTTCGTATCTTGTGGCGTGATAGACAGGGTGAGCGCTAACTGTTCAGGATCGACCTGTAGTTCAGTGATACCAAAGCGGATGTCGGCAAACGGCCGTTCTTCATTTTCAGGTTCCACCGGTTTCACCGCCGCCAAAGAGAGATACACATTCGGCGCCATATCGGCCGTGATGGGAACCTCCAGGATGTTATTGCTGCTGACCTGCACCAGTTTCTGGTCTACCAAATTGCCTCGTTCGATAGCCAGCCACGCCGTCACTGGAGTAGAGAAGGGAGACTGCACCAAAATGCGAGCAGTATCACCGACCTTGTAATGCTGTTGGTCGGGGATGAGTTCCATGGTGTACTCACGGGGAGCCGAACGCCAGCCAGTATAGTTTGCATCCATCGCATAAATGCCAGTGGTGCTGGTGAGACTGCGCCCCCCGTCATCCGTCACCGTGGCGACGGCAATGTAAGAGCCGCCCTCCTCTGGCGTGAAACTGGCAGTCGCTTTGCCCTGATCATCTGTTGTCACCGTGGCGTTACCGACTTGCGTGTCTACCGGTGTCCATACTGTGTAATATTGCCCGAATTGTACATCCCGGGTGCTTTCCCAATCGCGCTGGTAGAAGGTGACATCGACACGTTGGTTTGGCACGGGCTCACCAGCCCAATCGACGGTGATGAGTTCAACCGCTGCTTCCTGTCCCGCCGCTACGGAATATTCGGCAGGACGAATGCCAACGTAGGTATCAGCGCCATGGAAGACAACCGAGGTCTTGCTGGTGACGGGGAATTCCGCCAGGTCAGACACAGAGGCTTCCACGGTCACCCGTCGGCTGCCCGCATCAGCTTCTTTGAGCAAATCGGCAGGCAAGGCAATTATTACCTGTCCGTTTTCATCCGTTGTGCCTTCACCGCTCATCACATAATTCCCATAGACACCACCACCGCCAAAGTTGTAAGGGCCATAGGACTCATAATTGAAGCCAGCGCTGTCGCCAAAGGCGTAGTACGGTCCAGGAATGTCTGG
>JACSSI010001189.1 GCA_014879345.1 Anaerolineae bacterium
GGAACCGGAGGAATGTTGCCAGCAGCAAAATAAAAATAGCGGCAATGAGGATTTTACCTTTCATGAATTGTCAATGGTCAATGGTCAATTATCAATTGTCAACGGGCGCGGTCTCGCATTAACCATTGACGATTAGCAATTGACAATTAACAATTTTTCACTCCTTCTTTTTGGGCATCAACCAGGCCAACAACGCATAAAACAGGATGGCACTGCTAACCGCAAACAAAACAGGGCGTAGTGCATCCCACGCATACATCCAGCCAGCCATCGGCTCCACAACCTGCTCGCCCGTAGCGTATTCAGCCACCGCCCCAAACACTGGCAGGGGCGTAAAATCCGGCTCCATCATACGAAAATAATACCAGGATTCGCCTTGTTCCCAATCACCAGGGCGCTTGAAAAACCAGACGCTATTCACGCCCACCCACGGCCAATCCGCTTGCTGACGTTGGAACGCTTCCACCGTATATTTCGCCTGCTCCGCTTCCGTCACACGACCAAAATTAGCCGGGATATCATCTGGAACTGTATTCCACCCCATCTCGCTAATCCAAATCGGTTTATGTGCGTCACCATTTTGCACCATCAGGTCTCGAATTAGCATATTGTGCGGGTAATTGATAACAGTTGGCCGCAGCCGCTGATCCGTCGCGCCTGACCACAAGCCATAGCCCTGTGCCGAAAACACGTCAAAGCAAGCAGCCGCACCCGCGTTGTACATCCGCTGCAAGAAAATCAGGTCATTCATATGACGGCCGTCCATCGCCAACGTAGGCGTTAACGCCGCTGCCAATACCACCGCTTCCGGGTCAACCTCTTTGATACGCCGATACCCTTCACACAACAGTTCCGTATAGGCTTCGGGGTTCACATCTTGCAAGCCCCATTCCTCATTGCCGTTTGGCTCATTCCACAACTGGTAATAACGGACTTGACCTTGATAACGCTCGGCTGTCGTCGCCGCAAAATCACCAAAATCTGCCACATTATCCGGCGGCGCCATCGAGCCAATCGTATCCGTCAGCGCCCGTGTCCAGGATGGTGGATTGCTCAAACGGGCAATAATTTCGATATCATACTGCCCGGCTAAATCAACGATTTGATCATACTTGGCCCAGGCATCAACCGCCCCTACCGCCTCCATATTTCGGCGGTCTTCAAAGTCACCTTTGCCGTGAATTTCAATGTCTTCCCAGGTAAATTCCTGGCGAATATGCGTGAAACCAGCTTCATTGAGCAGTTGCAGGCTTAATTCCCGCTTTTCTGGTTCCACTTCTTGCTGCAAAAAGGTATTGACGCCAAAGGGAGAGACAACCTGTGTAACTATTTCATCAATGGCTAAATCAGGTTGGGGACGAACGGCCGTTTCCAACCAATGCACCACACCCCGCAGTTGCCCAGGCAGCGTCTCCTCGCCCGTCAAATCATAGAGCGAACTCGCATGAGGCCACAACGAAACCACCAGCATCACCAGCGCCAGTCCAATTACTGTCTTCTTCAAAACTAACCCGCTTTTTTTTGACATAGGCGCATGATTATACCTGCTTTTCAATCCACAATGGCTATTGCCTGACAATCAACGCAGGACGTTTCCAAAGTCGATTAAAAGAAAAGGCTTAACTTTGTTAATATGGGATTCACCACAAATCC
>JACSSI010001190.1 GCA_014879345.1 Anaerolineae bacterium
CATTCCCATGCCCATACCACTGCTTTGCGTGGTGGTGCTGTCGGGAACGGCCGTTTCCATATTCATATCCGCCATACCCCCACAAGCCGTTAAAACCAGCGCAGCTAGTAAAATTATCAGTGAAAATCTCATCCTTCATGCTCCAATGGGGCAACTCATACTGCCCCCGTAGATTTCTGTTTTGAAAAGCAGTGGACATCACCATACGAGCAAAAAATACAGCAATCCTCTGCTTTGTGTTTCATGACTGTGCCACACCTGGCACAGTTATGTTGCAGTTGTCACAACCCGTCTGGGATACTCAATAAATCTGCAAATCCACAGTCTGGGCAGGTGACGGTTGATTGCATTATCAAGGCCATACAATTTCACCCTTTGTAGAGACGCCCCAACGGGGCGTCTCTGGTGTCAAAATCATTAATTAGCTCAAGTTCCACACGTCATTCTGAACGAAGTGAAGAATCCCCACTTTATCGCTCATTTAACACCTAGGGATGCTTCGTTTCACTCAGCATGACATGTGTCTTGAAAATTTTAATCAAAGAGAGCAACTTGGGTTAGTTAAAGCTTAACCCGCTTCAAGCGTAGCGAATTACTGACAACACTCACGCTGGAAAAAGCCATCGCCCCAGCCGCTAAAATCGGGCTAAGTTGGCGCAAAAAGTCGGGCGCCCAGGCAAACGGAGCCAGTACCCCCGCCGCAATGGGAATCAGCACAATATTGTAGCCAAACGCCCAGCCTAAATTCTCATGAATGTTGCGCATCGTCGCTTTAGAAAGTTTGAGCGCTTGCGGCACACTGCGTAAATCGCCGCGCATCAGGGTGACATCGGCCGTTTCCATCGCCACATCTGTGCCTGTGCCGATGGCGAGACCGACGTTGGCCTGCGCCAAAGCGGGGGCGTCGTTGATGCCGTCGCCCACCATGCCCACGATAAGCCCTTCGTCCTGCAATTGCTTGACATAACTTGCTTTGTCGCCCGGCAGCACTTCGCCAAAGATACGGTCTATGCCCACTTCGGCGGCGATGGCTTGGGCGGTCGCTTCGTTGTCGCCCGTCATCATGATGACCGTTAGTCCCTGGTCTTTCATGGCCTGAACCGCTTCTTTGGAACCTGCTTTGATGGTGTCGGCCACGCCGATGATGGCGCTGGCTTGCCCATCGACCGCCAACCACATGGCGGTTTTCGCTTCGTTTTGCAAGGTTTCGGCTTTGGGTTCCAAGCCGTTTAACGGGATGGCTTGCTGTGCCATCAGCCGCCGATTGCCCAACAGCACCTCATGTCCATCGACTTGCGCCCGAATGCCATGCCCGGCAATACTTTCAAACTCAGTCGGCTCGCTCAAAGCTAACCCTTTCTCGTTGGCGGCGCGGACAATAGATTCGCCCAGCGGATGCTCGGAGCCGCGTTCGGCAGAAGCTGCCAGGGTAAGCAGGTAATCCGTATTCCGTGATTCGTAATCCGTATTCGGTTCACCGTTCACGGCTAACGGCTCACCGTTCACGGCCAACGTCTCACGGATAACGATGTCCGTCACACTCGGTTCACCCCGCGTAATCGTCCCCGTCTTATCCAACACAATGGCGTTGAGCTTGTGGACTTCTTCGAGCGCGGCGCTGTTTTTGAAGAGGATGCCGTATTC
>JACSSI010000113.1 GCA_014879345.1 Anaerolineae bacterium
GTGTCATAGACAAAGAGTTGCCCCGTGCCGCCACCAGCGACCCACAGTCGGCCTTCGTCATCAACTTTTGTGCCAACGGCCGTTGTCCGACCATCTGCCCCCGCTTCCGAAAAGACGGTCATTTCCAAATCCCCGTTGACATCACCCACATAGAGCGTGCCGTCCGTTGTCGAGCCAATGTAGAATTTACCAGTGGCCTCGTCGTAGGAGACGCCTTCAGGAAATACAGCGTCGCCGGGAATGATAAACAAGCGGCCATCGCCAATGTCTGTCGCCATTGTTTCTTCGGTAGCACTTTCTGGCGGGGTTTGGGCGTCATCAGACTCATCATGGTCATCTGTGGTGTCGGCAACGGGTTCTGCTTCTGCGGTGGGGGTGTTGGGGATAACTATTTCTGCGGTAGGGGTGTTGGGGATAACGGCCGTTTCTGCCACCTCAGGTTCTTCCATTGGTGCATCTGTTGGCTCAGCGCCCCCACAAGCAGCCAACAGCCATATCAATAGTAACAACAGTGATTTTTTCATTTTCTCTCCTATATTTTTTGTGAACCGTTTTATGATTTAAGGGTAATCGTTTTGTGGATTATGTCTATGCTAAAGGGGTTAGGTTTAGAAAGTGTTAAGAAGAAGTTCAGATATTGTGAAGGGGCAGAGGTATTGTCAAAATCAATACTGAAAAAAGACGACCAGCTAAACTCACAGGTCGTCCTTTTTTAGTTGTCTCACTTATCGTTTGCAGTTACATCAAAGATGGAGACGGTGTTGGCTCAGGACATTGCGCTGGAGCAACATATCCGCCAATCCAGCACAGAACGCCCTGCCCAATATTAACTAATTCCGTAACTACTAAGTCTCCCGAGAAAGACCTGTCAGGTTTGGCTTGGTTAGACAGTTATCTCTCGAGTAAACCTGACAGGTCTGGCTAAGTAGTTACCTAATTCCAGATATAAGCTTCTGTGTTATTGCCAAAGAACATTTGCTCCCAAAGCCCCTCCTGCTCTATTTTGGTGACGTTTTCCCCTTCTGTAACTGTCAAAATAACATCCCCCAAGATACGCACATAGGTTGGATTTGCCCCTAAAAGATTCGCCAGGAATTTTTGACCTGCGGGTAGGCTCTCTAACAAACTGGCAACAACAATATCTTCTTCACGAATGTATTCAATGCGATATTCAGTGTCATCGTCGTCTGCCAGAATATAAGTAATATGATTATCCATGAACTTGCCTGTTTCTGGATGCTGAATGGTGTCGGCGCGTTCAACGACAAGGTTTTCCTGATTGTCCGCAATCACTTCACCATCTTTTGCCACCATAATCACCGGTACACGTGTATAGCCATACGCTTCTTCCGAGATAATATCGGCCGTAATCACATCATACTCTCCAACTTTGGCACGCCCCCAATACCAATGATTCATCACTTCATTCATACCGATATTGCCCCAGTTATGGTCATGATAGCCCGTACCAGTTAGTTCCGTTGTCGTATCGCCTACTGTAAGTGTGGCTTGGATATTTGACGATGGCTGTGCGACAACCCAAGCAAAGAAATTTTCCTCGTCATCGCCAAAAAACCAATGGCCTGTTGCTGGCCGCCACATGGGAATGGTTGTTTCCATAATGGCTTCATATACAACATCACCAGAAGCAAACTTGAGTTCATACGCACCCCCTATATCGCGTAGATAGGACTCACCAATTTGCACATCAGCTATTTCTGTGGAGGCATCAATCACATTGCCTGCTTCTTCCGAGAATCCTTCATGGACAACCGTGCCGTCTGGATACGTAATATCAATGTATACCGTTGGTTGGGCAGGTCCCGGTACATCAAACCCATCTTTAGTATAAAAAACGGTTACGATGGTGGTGCCATCTTCAAATTCTGAATCAACATACCACCATTCATACGAGCCTTCTTGCCCATCTGTGCGCATACCATCTTCCCAGGCTTCTGGCTGGCTTTTTTGTATGCCAATCTTTTCATAATGTTCATCGTCAGTAGCCAGTAACGCGGCTTCTGCTTCCTGATTTCCATTATTAAAAATGAGATAAGCACCGCCTGCTAAACCAATAGCGAGTACGACTGCTATTAAAATTATTATTTTTTTCATGATAGTTCTCCATTCAATGTTTTAAACTTGCGCATACGAGCAAGTTTTGGGCATTATAGGGTTCGACCATTTTAGAAGCCAATTAATTTTGTATTAGATGCACACATTGAATGGAGTGTGAAAGTGGAAACGCAAGCCAGCACAAATCCTGTTGCCGTTCGCTCAAGACATCAAATCATTCAAGCTTTGTTTGATTTGATGCAAGAAAGCCCATATCAGAATATTACAATCAAGGAAATTGCATACAAGTCCAATCTGGTGCGCCGCACATTTTACGGTCATTTTTCCTCGAAGGAGGATGTGATAAAAGCTTATTTAAATGATCTTTTTGCCAGATATATGGCGAATTTGGCAACTTTGGAGGCGTTGGAACCTTAAACGCAAGGTTCGCCATTTACCAGCATATACTAGATCAACAAGATTTAGAGAGTGTTTAGAAATTATAAAGATTTGGTATAGATGAAAAAATTTGACCTTGAGGGATGAGAGGAGAAACGGCCGTTTTCATTTCAATACCAAACAGAGCTAGATTCACGCATGTTAGCGAACCCAGCCCTGTTTTTATCAATTTAACCCAAAGGATAAAAGCAAAGATGACACAGAATCTCGTCGTGTCATATCTGAACAGGCTTTAAATCACCATTCACATCCTTATATAAACTTATAGTTGCCAAGACGACGGAATATAACATGGTAAATAGCATGACTGTCACGGCTGTCTCATATAAATTTGAGACAGTCCATACATTGCCAGCCATGTCTATAATTTCAGTGTTGTTGTTTATATTGTAGATATACTGGGTTATATACGAGAAAGCTACTAATAAATATATAATAACTGGCTGCATCCAAAAAGATTTTTTATTGACTAGGCCAGATGTTTTCACCAGTTTTTGATTTCTGGCAAGGAAAATTGTAAAAATCTGCATGAATAGGTAACAAGTAAAGTACCATCCTAAGAAATTAACCAGGGGAACACCTACAAAACCACCGCCATCTTCCCATATCCAAAATCCTTGAAAGGTAGAAGTTGACGGATCCTGCACTAAGTCAAACTGCACCATAACAAATGCGCTTACTATGGGTAATAAGAAAATATTTATTTTTTCATCCAGATGCCGATCTGCATGATTTAATATAAGACTTCCTATTGTCCAGGATAAATAACCAACTGCTATATAGATTGGCCCAACTACTACAGGAACCTGGTCAATAAAGCGCATCGGACGAGACCCGTCTGGTACGGGTATGTCGTAATGATAGTTACCAAAAGGAAATCCTGTGTGGATACTTAAATCTTCAAAGATTGTACTAACGACATACGCTATGATTACAAATGCTAGCGTACCTTTCCAGCCATAACGTATTGTTCCGTGCAAAATCAGGCATAAAATTCCTGTCAATTGCAATATTCCGGTAGCAGCTAATGGATCACTGGCAAAAACGATTGTGCTGACAAAATATAGTGCTATTAATGCCCATAATAAAATAGTGCTTATTTTTTCAAGAGTCTGTCTTTTTTTGCTCATAAAATTTTCCTTGCTATATTGTTTTTCATGACAATTTTCATTTGATATTTTAAAATTTTTGATTAAACTTGCACACACGAGCAAGAGTTAGTCATTGTAGAGTCTAGCAGTTTTAGATGCAATCATTTTTGTAAAAGATGCACACATTAAATGGAGTGTGAAAGTGGAGACAGAAATCAGTGCGAATCCGGTCGCGGTTCGCTCGAGGAATCAAATTATTCAAGCTCTATTTGATTTGATGCAAGAAAATTCGTATCAGGAAATTACAATTAAGGAAATTGCTTATGAATCAAAGCTTGTACGCCGCACTTTTTATGGGCATTTCTCATCAAAGGATGATGTTATAAAAGCGCATTTAAATGACCTATTTGCCAGATATAAAAAGGATTTGTCGGCCTTTGAAGAATTGGATCCTTATTCAGTGGGGAAACACTTTTTTGAGTTAATGTTGCAAAACAAAGCAACGTTTATGCTGTTGAGGAAACATAATTTATCTATTCCAATTGATCACCTTGAAAATCATTTTCAAGAATTAAATGAAACATTTTCGACAGGGCAGAAGCAAACAGATTTACCTAAAGAGCTACACAGTTTTGTAACGGCTTATTTTGCGGGTGGATTGCTTAATGTTTTAAACAAATGGATTGATAAGGGGATGACTCAGACGCCTCACGAAATGGCCTTGTTTTTTACCCATATGGCAAAATAGCATCTCTATTCCTCTTCATCCCTGAAATCAATAACAAAAAAGGACGAACTGTGTGATTTCCAGTTCGTCCTTTTTTGAGGGTATGTGGGGGGAAACGGCCGTTTTCCCCATCAAAAAACAAAAAACACCCCGGCTCTGTACACAACAAAGCCAGGGTGTTTGATCTTAACACAGGTAGTTATTCGCCCGTCGCTGCAATATTACCAACCAACGGCCGTTCCGTCGTTTCGTGGTTCGCTGCCGCCAATGAGGTCGCCAGTTTCCGGATCGCGCACAATGACTTGACCGCCGCCATATTGGAGTGGTTGATCGGTGGGGTGGAGCAGGTGGCCTCGTTTTTTGAGTTCGGTGCGGATTTGGGCAGAAACGGCCGTTTCCAGACCAAATTCCATGCCTTGAAGCCAGTTGAAACGAGGCGCATCCAGTGCAGATTGCGGATCCATTTCAAAATCCACCAGATTTAAGCCCACTTGCAGATGCCCCTGCGGCTGCATAAACCCACCCATCACGCCAAAACTGCTCCACGCTTGCCCATCCTTGGTGATAAAACCCGGGATAATGGTGTGATACGGTCTTTTGCCTGGAGCCACCTGGTTGGGGTGTCCTTCTGCCATCGTAAAATTTGCCCCGCGATTTTGTAATTGAACGCCTGTTTTGCCCGCAGTCAGACCACTGCCAAAACCCATGTAGAGACTCTGAATCCAGCTCACCATATTGCCTGCGCTATCAGCCACTGTTAGATAGACAGTATCACCATGCCGGGAGGGATTGCCCGCTTGGGGCGGCTGTGCTTGCTGCATGTTAATTTGTGCGAATCGTTTTTGCGCATAACCATCACTCAACAAACCACTGGCAGGGATGGCGCTCATTCGGGGATCGCCGATATAGGCGTGGGCATCAGCAAATGCCAGCTTCATGATTTCCATGAGTATGTGATAGTAGTCCGCTGAACCATATTCCAGTGAAGTAATCTCAAGCTGTTTGACCATGTTGAGGGCAATGAGAGCGGTCAGACCTTGTCCGTTTGGCGGGATTTCGTAAAAAGAGAAGCCGTTTTTGTAATCTAGTCGTAGTGGTTCTACCCATTCCGCCTGATAATTGCCCAGATCAGCTAAACTCAAAACGCCGCCAGCCGCTTGCACACTGTCCACGATTTGCTGCCCGATAGCGCCTTGATAAAAGGGCGCACTGCCTTGTTCTGCGATGGTTTTGAGGGTGGCGGCAAATTCAGGATTCCGAAAACGCGCTCCAGCCTGAGGGGAACGGCCGTTTTGCAGCCAAACACGTCGAGAATCTTCATGACCAGACAATTTGTCGGTCGAGTTGTGCCAGGCACGCGCAATTCGTTGGCTGACGGGAAAACCGTCTTGCGCATAGCCAATTGGCCGCGCCAACAAACTATCCAAACCCATTGAGCCAAAACGGGTGAGGGCGGCCTCCCAACCACGCAGGCTGCCCGGCACGGTGACGCTGAGTGCGCCCAGAGTAGGCATGGTTGTGTAGCCGCGATTTTGGAGGAGAACGGCCGTTAACCCTTCAGGTGCTGGACCGCTGGCATTAAGGCCATACAACTTTTGGTCTTGGGCGCTCCAAATCAGGGCAAACGCATCGCCGCCAATACCCGTAGAGCAGGGTTCAACCACGCACAGTGTGGCAACTGTGGCGATAGCGGCATCAACTGCATTACCGCCTGCTTTTAACACATCCAGACCAGCCTGTGCCGCCAAAGGTTGACTGGTCGCTACCAGTCCCTGAAAACTCATCACGTTAGACCGGCGGCTGGGGAAGTCAAACTGTTCAAAATTCATGCCAAATTACCTCAACTTATTACAAAAAAAGGGTCGTGAAGATTTTTTAATCACGACCCTTGTCATCTATTTTGCGAATGATCTTGAAAGGTTAACCGGCCAGGAACTCATCCAGACTGGCTTTGCTAATCCGATAAGCACTACCAATTTTGCGTGCTTTCAAATCACCATCTGTAATAGCCGCCATAACATCTTCTTCAGAGACTTTCAAAATTTGCGCAACCTGCGAAGGTGTCATGACATCTGATGTGCCAGCATCTGCTGGCGCGGCGGGGGCAGCTGGCTGTGCTGGTTGAGCGGCTTGCTGCTGCTGCCAGGCTTGCTGGTTTTGCAGATTTTGCATGGCGGCCATACCCATCGCACCCATACCGATTTCGCCCATATTGCCACCTGCTGGATTTTCGGCGGCGGCGACAAAAGCATCGGCTTGCTGCTTTTGCACATAGCTGGTGCCGTAGCCCATGTTGGTGACAACTTCCAGTGATTTGGGGTGCAGCGCCAGACGAATGTTGAAATCGATCATGGTCATACCGATGGCATCAAACTCTTCTTGCAGCAGACCAACGAGCAGGTCGTTAATGTCCTTGGAGAAGGACTGTAGCTGCGCTGGCCCGAGGTTTTTGGCGATAGCCAATTCGCTGAGTTTATCTTGCATCATGACGCCCAACATCGGGTCGAGACGAACCTTGATTTCTTGTTGGCGCACGCTTTCGCGGAAGGCATCCAGCGCGTTGAGGAAACGCCACGGATCTTTGACTTTGGTGACGTAAGTGCCGTTGCCCACGATGGCGCTGGCGCCTGGCATCCGTTGGGGGTGTTCCACGATGATGGGATTAGAGGTACCCCATTTTAGGGTCTGGTCTGTGGTTTTAACAAAATAGACATCGGCGGTAAAGACGTTTTTGCCGCCGAAGAGTCCTCGTTCTATCAGGTCGGTGAGGACGGGGATGTTTTCTGTGGTGAGGGTGTAACGTCCAGGGGTGAAGGTGCCCATCGGTTCGCCGCCGCGCACGAAGACACAGGTTTCGCCAGGGTTGACGATGAGCTGTGAGCCGAGTTTGATGTCACCCAGGCCACCACGCGGGAATTTTTGAACAACTTCATCTCTGAGCCAGGTGTCTATAGCTACGCGATCAAATACTTGTGCCATGAGTTTTCTCCTTGTGAAAGTGTTTGCAGTAACCACGTTAGCGGTTAGCCACTGCGCTGCTGATTACTAAAATCATCACTGCAAACTGGAATGATTTCTTATAAAGATTGGATGCCTTTTATGACTTCGTCACGCATGGCAAATTCTTGGTTTGCTTCTTGTAAATCTGTGGTTAGGATGCGAATGGCGCCGTTTATATCGCCATTGTCTTGGACAGCTTTTTCTGTGGCGGCGATGCTGGTATCAATTTCAGCGGCATGGTTGAACATGCCTTCATCAAAGGCGTAGATGCGTGCGAGGTCGTCTTCTTTTACTTTGTTGGCATCAAAGAAGCCAGCGTAGCCTACGGGTGCATCTTTGATTTTGCCGATGAGGCCCATCAGGAGATTGTCAGCGCGGCCTAGCGGTTCTGCGTAATCCATAGCCAGGATAATGTCCCGACCTAGTTCTTGGTGGACATTGGTGAGTTTTAAGCGGGATTCTTCGAGCCGTCCGGCGAGGGTTTCACGCAATATTTGATCTGCTTTGCGGCGCTGTCCTTTTTCCATGTAGCCGCTAAGCCCAGGGATTTTTTGGAGCAGGTTTTGTAACCCATTGTTCTCTCCGGTGATCTGGTCGAAAAGATCGGAAACATTTTCTTTCATTATCATCTCCTTGATTAATGATAGGCACTTCTGTTTTTAATCTACAATACGCCTGAGACTTGGTTGATTTTAGCGCATTGTAGGACAAGACAAAAAAAGTATAGCATACCTTTTGTTGAGTTTCTATTCTGTTGTGATGGGTGGGTTTTCTGATGGGGAAACGCTTTGTATTGTACCGGGTGAAACGGCCGTTTCCTGCAAACTATGCCAGATGAGATAAGCACCCAACCCAATTTGGGGCAAGACCAATACAATAAATGCAACTATAACGCCGATGGTGGCGCTGGTGGCTGTCAATAGGCCACCGCTGGCATAACTAGACATGAGCACTATCATGATGATGCCTAGTAGAGTGCCTCCTGCGATTAAAGCGATTCCGAGTAGTCGGGAAATTGATAGGTTAGACATGGTTTTCTGTTCAACTTTTATTACGCGATTTGCTTGGAAAAGTAGCAAATATTCGTTTTCTCGACAAGTTCCTGGTCTCGAAAACTGATATTTTTATTGACCAAGCCAATTCCCCACGATTTGGTCTAGTTTACCGGAGGATTGTAAGGCTTCCAGGCTGCTGTTGATTTGGTCGAGCAGTTGCTCGTCTTCTGCACGCACGACGATGGCATAGGGTTCTACGGTGATTGGCTCTGGGATGCGTTTCAATCCCGAGTTATCTTTGAGGAAGAGGCGGCCGCTGATGTGGTCGATGAGGACGGCGTCGGCGGTTTGCTGGAGAACGGCCGTTAGCGCATCATCTGGTGTGTTAAAAGGCAAAATGGTCAACGCGGGTAGTTTTCTTTGCCACTCAGTCGCCTGGACATGACCTTGAGAACCAATTTCTACGGAAAGGGAACGGCCGTTTAGATCCGCCATCTCCTCAATGCCCATCTCATCTTCACGCACAATTAAAATCTCACCAGCGTTAAAGTACGGCTCACTGTAGGCAAAATCCCTGGTGCGCTCAGGCATAATCACCAGCGCCGAAATTAGAACGTCCGCCTGTTCCGTAAGCAGGGCATCATATAAACCATCGTAACCAAAATGCACAAATTCAACAGCCACACCCAACTCATTTCCCAGCGCATAGGCCAGGTCTGCGTCGATGCCCACCAGTTCATCACCAGTAAACAATTCAAAAGGGGGAAAGGTAGGGTCTACGCCAACTTTGAGTACGCCAGCCTCTTGCACTTGTTGCCAGGAGTCGTCCTGGCTGCTGCATCCTATCACCAGCAATAGCAAGCACAGGCATAAGAGCCAGCCCCATCTTTTTAGCGAAATCATTTGTTACCCGTGTAGGCTTGCAGGGCGTCATAAATGGGCTTTTTTACAAATTCAGGCGTCACCAACGTGTAGTAGTCCATGTAACTTTTGAGTGGGGCTGGTAAGCGGAACGCCCAAATGCCCATCATTTCCACATAAGGCCAGTTTTTCTCCGCATAATCAAGGGCGTCGATGGTGTATTGGATGCGCTGTCCTGGACGTACACTACGAGTCCATCGTGGATGATCATTCCATCCCGTTTCGGTGATGTACATTTTTTTGCTGCCGTCATTGTTTTGCACCATTACTTCGCGTAGCAATTCTACCCTGCGAAAATTCAACAACTGTTCACCAGGCTCTGCTTCTGGTGGAAAGGTTAGGCCATAACTGTGCACAGCCAGGCCATCAAAATAGTCGGCTGCACCCGCATCATACATGCCTTGCAGGTAGTGCAAGTCGTTTAATCCCCAGGGCGAGCCTGCTGGTTCCAGGGTAGGCGCGAGCGCCCCGGCCAGCACTTGCATGTCTGGATTTGCTTTTTTAACGGCCGGATAGACTACTTTTAACAAATCTACGTAATCTTCTGGTTGGGTAGGGCGGTAGCCCCATTCATAGCTGAGATTGGGTTCATTGCCGATGATGATGAAATCAACTTTCCCCTGGTATCGCTCGGCAAAGGCGGCGGCATAGGTAGCAAAATCGTCGTAGCTGCTCTCGTCAAGGTAGGTGAGCGGCGTATCTGGCGGTCTGGCCCATTCAGGCGTTAGTCCTAAACGCGCAATGATTTTTAGCCCTTGTGTGTTGGCGTGACGCACGACCATATCAGGGTGTCCCCAGGCAAAACCACCGCCTTCGCTGTGATAGTATGCCCAAGGGAAAAATTCTACGATCCAGCCTGCACCCATTTCGCGCACCATTTGTAAGCTGCGCTTTATTTTCCACTCTTCTACTTCGTCTGTGAG
>JACSSI010000114.1 GCA_014879345.1 Anaerolineae bacterium
AACGGCCGTTCCGTCATCAGCACCCACTACGAAGAAAACGCCTACGCCCCCCTGCCCCCCGCCGAACCCCTCGGCGACGCCTACCTCTTCCGCCAAGAACCGCGCACCACCCTGCCCGACACCTTCACCCCGCTTGATTTGGTACTCGGTGATACGATTGAAATTTTTGGGTACAAACTGGGGAAAACGGCCGTTGAAATCGGCGAAGAAACAACCCTAACTCTAGCGTGGAAACCCACTCCCCAATCTTCAATCTTTAATCTCCAATCCCCAATCTCCCTCTTCACCCACCTCGTCAGCCCCGACGGCCACCTCTACGCCCAACAAGACCTGCCCGCCACGCCACAAGCCGAAGGCATCACCCTCACCCAATTCCGCCTCACCCCTCGCCCCGGCGCACAACCAGGCGATTACGCCATCATGATTGGGGCATACGGCAGCGAGCCACTGTTATCAACAAACGGAGAAACAAGAACGGCCGTTGCCACCCTACCCGTTCAAGCCATGAGCTGGGCACCTTATACACAGAATCCAGGTCACAGACCCCTGGCAAATCACACCCGCACCCTCATCGGCTACGATTGGGACACGACCCTCATCTCAACCAATCGCCTCTATCTCCACTGGCAAACCCCAAACGGCTACCTAACCGAAATACGAGACAATCTCTTCCCAAAAGACATCGAGCTGCCATCTCATATCGGCCCTTTTGGCTTATCTTTATCAAATTGGGAATTCCATGGTGATTGGGTCTCCAACCAATATGTCCCCCTGGGGCAAAACATCATTTGGACTGGCGACTTACTCACCACCAGTGCCTCTCCCATCCTGCTACCCCAGTATTTCGCCGCCTCCCGCCCCATCACCCAAGACCTCGTCGTCTCTACCCGCCTCATCGGCTATGAAGACGATGGCTACCATTGGGCCTGGACAGACCAAAACGATACCGTACCCGCGATGGGCGCTATCCCCACCCTCAAATGGATTGCCGGTTCCCAAATACGCTCCCCCCACATCCTCACCGTCAGCGCCAACGCTACGCCAAACCAAACCATCGGCGCCACCCTCCGCCTCTATGACGCCTTCACCAATCGCCCCCTCCCCATTCTCGACGAGCGCATCACCAACGAAACCCCCTGGCTTCCGCTCGGCGAACGCCCCTTTACAGAAAAATAAGGAGTGATAACTATTTTACTGCCAGATATAAAACCCACTTACACCCAAACATCTATAAATCTGCTACGCTTTGGATCATAAGTCGCTCTTAAACAGTTTCAAACAGCAAATGACTTACTAGATTACAAAAGTCTGGCAGACTTTTGTAATCTATAAGCATCACCAGAATTAATGCACACCCTAGAAGCAAATTCATTTTGACAAGTTCCTGTCAAATCCGCTAAACTATTTTTGTCGCTCAAGCTCAAAAATTTTCGACAACAACATTTCCATAGCCCATATTTTTGCCGTGATCAGGCAAGTTGATCATAGCAACAGTAGATCATAGAGTATGTTACGCTTTTGAGTTTATGCAGGAGGGAGTGCCATGCAAAAAAACCAAAGCCTTGTTCTATTTTGCCTTATATTGTGTACCTTTGTCCTGGCGGGCTGCGGCGCAAATATTGACCGCACCGTCACCTTTTATGCCGATGAAAGATGGCAAGCGGACATGGAAGTCACTTTTCCCATCGAAGCAATTGCCTTGTTTGGCTCTCTTGAGCAGTTTGATTCAGAAATCACCTCAGAAGTGGCAAAATGGGAAGGGCAAGGAGCCAAAGTTTCCTGGAAATCGCTGCAAGAAGAGACAATTCTCATTTACACGTTTGATATTGAAGGAACGGGCTGGGATTTATTAAACGAGATTGTTTTTGAGAATCGTGCTGCCATTGATGCAGACGAAGAAAATACAGATCAAATCCACTTTTCCTATTTCGCCTCCTCAGATGTATTAAGTGCCAACCAAAACATGCTTACGCTTAATGGCGGCCAGATCATTTCCAGCAATGGCAATCCGGTTAAATCTGGGCAGGTGCAATGGGTCAATCCCTCTGGACGTGTCGAAGCGGTATTAACGGCTAAAAGGGGCTTTAGTTTTGTCACTATTCTCATTATCGGGCTGGTACTGGTCGCTATTGTTGCTGGTTTCTGGTTTTACTGGCAGAAGAGCAATCAACAAAAAACGCCGGCGTCTCCCGTCTCTTCAGCACCTGCCTTTTGCCCCAACTGCGGCACGCAACTACCACCACAAGGGAAGTTCTGTCCTACTTGCGGCAACAAACTTTGATCACCATGTCAAATAACAATCGCTTATCTGTTTCATAAATTATCAGGAGGGTTAATCAAATGGAACTGACCTGTGAAAAATGTGGCACAGCAAACCCTGGCAATGTTAAGTTTTGTAAGCAATGTGGCAATCAGTTGATATTAGCGTCTGCGGAAACGGTTGAACTTTTTGAAAGACAAGGAAATTAAGAATAAACCACATGGTAAATTCAGGGAGGAGACAATATGGACAATTTCTTTGGTAAATTCCGCAGTGGCGCTGGGAAAGCTGCTTTTGAAGCGGATAAACTTCGGCGAGTAACGGCCGTTCAAAACACAGTCCGTTCACTCAAAAGCAACTACGAAAAAGGATTGTATCAGGTGGGCAAAGTCGCTTTTTCACTCCACCAAGATCAGCAAATTAGCCAGCCAGCACTGCTCGAAATCTGTGAACGTCAGGCTGCTGTATTGGCTCAGATTACAGCCCGTGAAAAAGAAATTGAGGAAATTCGTGCCGAAACCTTTGTGGAAGACATGAGTTTCGGACAGGCGCAATACGGCCGTTTATGTCCCAATGGTCACGGCGCAATTCCACCACAGGACAATTATTGCCAAAAATGTGGGGCGAAAGCCATTGAAGTGCCACCACCAACCGGTCAGCAATGCACCAACTGTGGCGCATCTCTGGCTGCTGACGCTCGTTTTTGCGCCAGTTGTGGTCAAACAGCACCCTCCGCGCCACTCCCTGAAAATGCGTGTCCTTCTTGTCATGCGCCTTTGCTGGCTGATGCACTCTTTTGCGCAGAATGTGGGCATCGGGTGGTAAAAGCCGAGCTAACTCCTGAACCAGAAGTGGCAATCCCCGTTGAAGATTGGGCAGCGACGATTCAGACTGAAACATCAGACGACGCGGTTGTTTCTACCGTAGCCGAAGAGGACTCAGATAATGAGCATACTGAGATTCTGGTTGAGGATGAGCTTATAGAAGAAACGGCCGTTTCCGAAACCATTTGCCCGTCATGCCAATCAGAGTTACTGCCGGGAGCCATGTTCTGTGCCGAATGTGGTTATCGGCTGACTGCGTAAACCATCGACTGTCTGAAATTCTCGGACAGTCCTTTTTTATTAACACCCTTGGCAGCAAATCGTGCCGAGGAGCAATTTCAAGGTTAACCCAGGAGGCAAACCATGATTACCTGTCCCAAATGTCAAACACCAAACGAACCCAATAGCCGATTTTGCATCAGTTGCGGTCAAGTGCTGTCAGATGCGCAGCCAGGAACTGCTGTTGTTGTCGATGCCACACATTGGCACCGGCGGCAGTTGGCAATCAAAACGGCACAAGTTGTCATTACCCTGTTCCTCATCTGGTTTTTCCGCAGCATTCTGATCGATCTTACCTTTGTCAAAGGGTTGTATTATTCAGAATTCCCGTTCACATTAGAAGAAATTGTCACCTTCATCGCCTACTTCATCGCCTTCATTTTACTGGTTGGTTATACCAAAACGCTGCGAACTCATTGGCCGCCAGCCTTCCCCGCCGTCGCCTCGTTGACGCCAGCACTGCTGGTTGTCATTTATGTGATCCTCTTGTCACTTATGTACAAGGCGCTGCTGCCAATAATGCTCCAGGTAGTGGCTGACCCTGGAGACCTGTTATTAGCGCTGCGCGTTATTTTAGCTTTGCTCGCTATCATCCTTTTGTTTTGGGCGGGCAAGGTCATCTATGATGCCCTGCCAGCCTGGTTAGATAGCATTCATTTCACAACCACGCCTGTTGATGGGCAAATCGTCTGCACACAATGTGGGCGCATCAATGCACCTGACCATCAGTTTTGTGGGTATTGCGGCCATACGTTGAGGCAGCCGCCAGCATTGGTAGAAGGTAGCGGCGATTAAATCAACCCGATCAGGTGAACTATGAGTACTCAACGATTTTGTCCACAGTGCGGACAGCCAATGGCAAGCAACGGCCGTTTTTGCGGCAGTTGTGGTCACGAAATGCCAACGGCAGCCACGGTAGCTGGGAAAACAGCTAACCATTCCAAGAAAATTGTTATCATCATGGCAGTGGTGGTTCTGATTGGATTGGCAGGTCTGGTTGCTGGTGTGGTATGGCCGAGATTGCAGGCAGATAGTGCAGCAACACCAACTGTCGCGATTGCCGAAACCTCTGCAAAAGATGAGATGGAGGTAGTTGTTGCGCCTACAGACTCAAGCGAAATTATCCCAGCGGCAACTACAACACCCACGGATACGGCTTCTGCAACGGGTACACTCACAACTGCTACACTCGCTACTGAATCCGCTGCCTTACCCACCGCCACCCCCACCACAAAGCCGACGTTACCACCGCCCCCAACGCCCACACCGGCTGTGGACGAAATCGTATTCCAATCAAACCGAGATGGCGATTATGAGATTTATATCATGCACATCAACGGTGATCAGCAACGGCCGTTAACCGACAATCGCGCCGACGACCAATACCCCAGAGTATCCCCCGATGGCAGGCGCATCACCTTTGAGTCCAACCGAGATGGCAATCCCGAAATCTACGTCATGAACCGGGATGGCAGTGACCAAACCCGCCTCACATTTGATTCCGCCAATGACCGCCTGCCAACCTGGTCACCAGATAGCCAGCAAATCACCTTTCAATCCGGGCGCAGCGGCGTTTCAGATTTGTATATCATCAATGCAGATGGCTCCGATTTACGACAGGTTGCCAACACACCTGCCCGCGAAGGGCATACCAGTTGGTCAGTCAATGACAAGCTCGTTTTTAACGCCAGCCAGGAATTATATTGGCAAATCTATGTCAGCAATTTAGATGGCAGTGGAAGGCAGCAGTTGACCCATACTCGCATTGATGAATGGTCGCCAGAATGGTCGCCAGATGGCAGCCAAATCCTGTTCATGTCTGAGCAGGGCAGCAGTACCAACGCCGGTATCTACGTCATGAACGCCGATGGCAGTGATGCCCGTTTGCTGTACAACAGCGCCCAAGAAGAATGGGGACCAGTCTGGTCTGGTGATGGTTCAAAAATCCTGTTCACAGTGGATCAACCAGATGGCTCGGCCGACATTTTTATGATGAATGCTGATGGCTCAAACGTATACCGTGTCAGTGAACGCGGTGGGTATCCATCTTGGGCTGGCCCCCAACCCAGCGATTACGATGGCGTGACTGCCACCATTCAGGATGTGGAGGTAATTGCGACAGCCAACCGCACTACTTCTGATCTGGCTCTCCGAGCCGGGCAAACCGTCATTATTGAGTACATAGACGGCACATGGCAAGCCGGTCCCTCACCCACATGGCCGCCCGTAGGGCCAGAAGGGGATGCGCAAGTTCCTGCTAAAAACACATTCCCGATTCCCAACCAACCCGTCATGAGTTTGATCGCTGGCATTGATGACGGCGTACCGCATTTTGTCGGGAATCGGTTGGAATGGACGGTTGAAGAGGATGGCTACCTCTGGCTGGGACCAAATGATGATGGCATTGTGGATAACAGCGGCGTTTTATTTGTGCGGGTGACGGTGTTAACGCCAGGAGATAAGCCATGACATCTGCTAAGTTCTGTCCGGCATGTGGGCAACAAAATCAGCTAGACGCCCGCTTTTGTGGTGGTTGTGGTGCCACGTTCCCCACCCAACCACAGGCAGAAAGTCAGGATGATGGGAAGAAACGGCCGTTTCCGTGGCTTATCGTGGGCATTATAGGGCTGCTCCTTCTGCTCGTTGTAGGCGGCTGGGCACTCCTGCAATCTTCACGCCTGGCATCTGAACCCAAAACGGCCGTTCAAACAGCAGCCGAACCAACCATACCGCAATCAGAAACTTCTCAAATAACAGCCGAATCGGCCGCATTAGCAACAGAACCCACCACTAAACCAACCGATGAGCCAACCGATGAACCAACCGATGAACCAACAGCCATTCCACCCACGCAGACGGCTACCTCCCCGCCCCCTACACTAACAGCCACTGCTACCAAAACACCGCTGCCATCTGCCACACCCACACCAACGCCCGTAAAACCTTTGCCCCTTACCGGCTCCGCTTTTATGCAGCTAACAACCGACAAAACAGCCCATTACACGCCTGACTTTTCTCCAAATCAACAGCGCATCATTTTGTCTATGCAAATTGGAAATAACTGGCAGATCGTTGAGGTAGATGCCAATGGTGGCGGTATTAGACGGCAAATCACCAATGGATCAGCCGATTATTTCCAGCCCCACTATTCGTCAGACGGCCGCACCCTTCTTGTTGCCTCAGATTTAGATGGCGATTTAGATATTTACCTGCTGGATGCACTGACAGGGGATATTTTGCAACAGCTAACTGACAATCAGGGCGATGATTACCATCCACGCTGGCTGCCAAATGAAGACGCTTATGTCTTCACATCCGGCAAAAATGGCAACGATGAAATATACCTTGGCTATCTAAACGGCAGCCAAACGCGCTTAACGAACAATACCGCCTATGATGGCTTTGCCACCGTGTCACCTGATGGTGAATTTATCACCTTTTACTCCAGTCGGGATGGGGATTATGAAATCTATGTGATGGCGATAGATGGCAGCAATCTACAAAGGCTAACCGTCAGTGCGGGCCGGGATGCAGACCCCGTTTTTTCGCCTGATGGGGAATGGATTGCCTTTGAAAGTGAGCGCAGTGGGGATTATGAAATTTTTGTGATGCGCCGAGATGGTTCAGATGTGCAGCAGGTGACAAATAACCGGTCGGGGGATTGGTTTCCCGTTTTTTCGCCAGACGGCCTCTGGCTCATGTACCAGTCCGACCAGGATGGCTCCATGCATATTTATCGGCAGCCATTTACAAATTAAGTCAAAAATCTAGCGGTGCAAAAGCCTGGACGGTTTGAATCGCTTCCCCAACACATAACCGCTGCTCAGAAGCATGATGAACAAGAAAGGCCAAATCGTCATCCCCTTTTCTGACATTGCGTTAAAAGATTGCAAGGTAACGGCCGTTGGCCCAGACGTATAACAACCATTTGCATTACAAGCAATACCTTGCCCAGTATTGTCGGCACTGGTATCTTCTGTGCCACCAGAATGCGCAGAAAGATAAAGGCCAAAAAGGTATGAATCCGGCGGTGTTCCCCCTAACCACTGCCAGGGTACAAACATTTCAATAAACCCATCCAAAGTCGTGCAATTTACTCCATCACATTTATTGCTCCTAAATGCAGAAGGCCAATTGTTATTAAAGCCTTCTGTCATACCCGTACAAACGGTGTCATCCCCGTTATCACAAATCAAGACCAAATTATTCAAAGTACACGCACTGTCACCACATCGACTCACATTCCCACCATCGATTGACAATCCTCTTCTAGGATGATAACTCAATGTATCACTTACGGAATAATCTGGTGTCAGGTTGCCATCTACATCTAGCACAATTCTGACTTCAGCATTTTGCGGTTCTGTATCATCCATCGCCATCAGCAAATATAGCCCCCCCGTTTCAGATGAATCAATGTGCAAGCAATACTCTGTGATGTCGGCTCGGTTTAAATTTGAATCGTCAACGCCACCTTCATCTACAAAACAAGTGGCCGCCCCGCCTGTGCCTCCTTTCCAATCCGCATAATTGTTATTCATATCCAGCGGGGATTGGGGCAGTGCCATCAGCACACTGTGAGTTAACATAATTATTGAAAATATAAAGAGAGCTTTTATTTTCTTCACCATCACTTTCCTGTGTTCAATGAGTTAGTTTTCACAATAACAAAATTAGCTTAATGGAAAGGTAAAAGAAGGTGTGTTAAAGTGAACAAAACGGCCGTTTTCCGTTAAAAATTCGTGAATTCTAGAAAATAAAAAAACCACCGTCCTTATCGTCACAGAACGGTGGTTTTTTACTAGATGTCGCGGCCAGAAACGGCCGTTATCATCATCACCAACATCGTCATCCATCACAGCACCCCCTTATGGCGACACCCGGTTCATATCACGGGGAAAGAGTGTGGCTAAACGCACGTTGGGCAGCGCCAGCAATTGCATCAATAAGCGTTCCAACCCAATGGCAAAACCACCATGCGGCGGCATCCCATATTTGAACGCTTCCAGATACGTCTCAAATGGCGCTGTGGGCAACTGCGCTGCGGCCAGGGCTGCCAGATAATCTTCGTAGAGATGGAGCCGTTGTCCGCCAGTAATCAACTCCGTACCACGAAACAACAAGTCAAATGAGTTCGAGTATGTGGGATTTTGCGGATCGACGTAGGTGTAAAACGGCCGTTTCACCATCGGATAGCCCGTCACAAACAAAAAGTCACTGCCATGTTCCGCCAACGCCCATTCGCCCAGCCAGCGCTCGTCTTGGGGCGATAAATCCGGCTCACCGCGCACGTCTACACCATGCCGCTCGTAAATCAACTCCTGCGCTGCCGCAAAATGGATGTGCGGAATCTTGGCCGGTACTTGTGGTAAGTTTGCCTGTAAAAGCGTCAACTCTGCTGAATAGCGAGTTTCCAGTTCGGCAAAAATACCAGCTAGCACCTCCCGGACTACCGCCATTACCGTGAAATGGTTCTCGATAAAGCCCAGTTCCACGTCTAAACTAACGTATTCATTGATGTGGCGTATCGTGTCGTGATGTTCAGCACGGAACACAGGGCCAACCTCAAACACACGCTCAAACACACCCACCATGATCTGCTTGTAAAACTGTGGACTTTGCGCCAGGTACGCCGACCGGCCAAAGTAGCCCAGCTCAAACACATTAGCACCGCTTTCCGTCGCCGAGGCCACGATTTTGGGCGTCTGGATTTCGGTGAACTGTTTCTCGAGCAAGGTACGGCGAAAACCAGCCATAACACCGGCTGCCAGCTTAAACACCGCCCGTCGCATAGGATGCCGGTTCACCACCACGGCATGGTCTAACAGGGTGGGTAAGCCCGCCTGGATTTTGTTTTTATACAATGGCACCGGCAGTGTCTCTGTATTCGGCGTGATGACCTCTATTTTGGGCTGGTGCAGTTCAACACCGGAATTGGCTTGTGCGGAGGAAACGGCCGTTCCCTCCAGCACAATCACCGTCTCCAAACCCAGCCCAGACAAAGGTGCTAAATCCGCCTCATGTTCGGTGACGGCCTGAATCGTACCCCAACCGTCACGCAGCACAATAAAATTCACCCCACCCAGGCGGCGCAGTTGCTGCAACCACCCGGTCAGGCGTACCCGCTCACCTAGATGAGCCGATACTTCTAACGTTCGAATTGTTGTTTTCATAACAACCTCCTAAAAATATGTTTGTGGGCAAGAGCAAAACCTTCTACCCTACCCACCTTTAAAACAAAAACGCCCCATCCATTGGAGGACGAGGGCGTAAAAAACAGATTGGATCATGAATACGATTACGCAGACAAAAATTCTCATCTGCAAATCCAGCCTCCATGACAGCCTGTAATCAAAAAAGCCCTCGTCCTAATTGGAGGACGAGGGCTTATCATTGCCACATCGTGGTGCCACCACCATTCGCCAGTATCTGTGTACTGGCCTTCTGCAGGTCAGGCAAATCAACAAACTGCCTAACCCTCTGCGCGGTAACGGGCGCTCCCGAAACAAACTACTGAGTAAAACTGTTCGCCTGTCTGCTCTAGGGTGTCATTCTTCAGCTTCGGAGGCAACAATTTCAGCAAAATTTGTTGCTCTCTACTCTCCGAGGAGGCTCAAGAACCTGTCCCCTTCATCGCATTTCATTATTTTTAATTGACTCATTTGTGATTTACCCAAATGAGCCAACATCTTAGCAAGGGCGTTACGCGATGTCAACCCCGTAACAAAAAAGGGGGCGCGGTTTAAAGTTGTGTATGAGACTACAAAAGTCTCCTCAAATTTAATGCCAATTCGTATTGGCAAGAC
>JACSSI010001191.1 GCA_014879345.1 Anaerolineae bacterium
GGCCGAGCGTTTCTGCTTCCAGCCAGGGCAAACTGTCATAAGCAGCCTGCCCCGCCTGCTGTGTGAACGGTATACCGGCCAAATCGTCCAGTCGATCCACAGCATGATCCAGCACCCGCCGACATTGCCGTGCCAGCGTCAAAATATCATCATCAGGGTCAATAGGGCCGAAAGCGATGATTTCATGGTAAATCTTTTGCAAACGGCGGCGGCCAAAAACAGCCTCATAACTCAAGAAAAAAGACTGCATAAAATGGTTAAAGGCATCGACCAGACGTTCTCGTTCACTAAAACTGGCTTCTTCTTCTGGAACAGTCTCCACGGTCCCAAACTGTGCCAACACTCCCAACAAAACGTAAAGCGCCGCCGCATAGAGCCATAAAATCGCCACTGGCACGTACAACAAGGAGAAAAAACGAAGCCAGGGAATGAGCAATATTGCCAAAACGAGCAGCAGCCAGGGCAGGGCAAAACGGGAATGCCAAAAGTTGAAGATCAACGGTGTCAGGAAAATGAGACCAGGGATAACGCCCATGAGGATGAGCAGTGTCGCCAACCAACCGCCCTCCCCCAGATACAGTGTCGCCACAAACATCACCATGCCGACCAGGAAAAAGGCTGCCATCAGCAGCCGTTCTGGCATTTCCAGGTAATCAGGCTGCACGGTGAGCCAGGAGATGATACCGGCCGCCAATACGGTGACGGAGGCGATTATCAGCGCCAATTCTTCAACCAGGGGGAACCAACTGCGGCTGATCCAGGCGACGGTTAGACTGGCAAACGCCATTGTCAATGACCAGATGCTCCATTGAAAACGAGAGCCAGGTATCTGTCTGGCGATGGTGATCATGGCGGCCATTGTTGTCAGGAAAACGAACCAGATGACGGTGTTGATAGCCAGGTCACCGTAAGGCAGTTGGAGCAGCCACAAACCAATGAGCAGTGCCGGAATGCCAATCAGCAGCGGCACACCCAGCATCAAGGCCAACACGTCTACCCGCACCAGTAAATCACGCCGAGCCAACCATTCCAACCCCGCCTGAATGCGGCTCCAACTGTAGTGAAATAGATAGTAGACGGTGGGAATGACAACGGCCGTTATCACCCCCAGCAGCAGCGCCCGTCCCCACCAGCCATAATCATGCCAAAGAATGCCAATCACCGGTACCAGACGAGACTGCCAAAAGTACAAGGCAAACCACAGCGCATACGCCGAGTATAAGAAGGCCATCGCCCCAAATGCCATATAGATACGTTGATTGCGGCTGAGACCAGCCCAAAATTGGCGTGGATGCTGCAATAAATTTTGCCACGCCGCCCATACACTTTCACGCCAGAAACGAAAAGCTCGTTGACGCAGCCCAGGGATATCCATCCAATCCATAAGGATGAAGTAGCCATCCAGTTCCAGCAGCGGATTCACGTTGACAAAGGCGCTGAAATAGGCCACGAAACCAAGTTGGAAGATGAAGCTGGTGAGAATGGGAAACGCGGCGAGCACAGGAAGTTCGCCCAAGAACGCCACCACCGTTAAAAAGATGCCCACCAGGCCGCCAATCAACAAGCCGGAGTGCGGCCCTGCCCAGGAGACCATGATGCGTTCTTCATTTGAGGAGAGCCAGGTATCCCGCGTATCGACA
>JACSSI010001192.1 GCA_014879345.1 Anaerolineae bacterium
ACCATGCCGCGCATGGGCATCGTGGCGGCCATGCCGTAGACGGGCGCCATGCCCCCTTTGGCCTCGGGATTGGCTTGTACAGCGGCCACCGCCGCCGCCAAGTCTGCCAAAAATCGTTCAGCGATACCGGGCTGGGTGTGGCGCTGGGTGATGGCAATGTGAACGGCCGTTGGCTTGTGCAAGCCGTTCAAGCTCCAACCCCGTTTCGTCATCTCATCCAATACGCGGTAAATGTCTAGCGTAGACGAAGTAAATGAGATCACCCACAGCGGATCGCCGAGAACGGTGAGGCCGGGGATGCACTCAATCCCTTCGCGGATGGTATTGCCTGTTTCCATGATGCGGCGCGTCGCGTCCAGATAGCCTTCTTCACCGGTCGCCAGCATGGCCGCCCAGCAGGCCGCACTCAAAGCACCCGGGCGGCTGCCGGCAAAGGTCGGGGAGAAGTAGAGACCGCCGGGCCAATCGGTGGCGGTGAAATATTGGTAACGGCGCAGTTCTGGCTGCCGGTACAGCACCACCGACGTGCCTTTGGCCGCGTAGCCATACTTGTGAGTATCGACTGATATAGAAGTCACACCAGGCAGTCGGAAATCGAAGGGAGGGATGGGATAGCCCAGTTTTTCCGCCCAGGGCAAGACAAATCCGCCCAGGCAGGCGTCGGTGTGGAAGCCAATCCCTTTCTCCAGCGCCAATTCAGACAACTCTTTGATGGGGTCGATTGTGCCGTGGGGGAAGGCTGGGGCAGAGCCGATGAGGGCGATGGTATTGCGCGTAATCGCTTTACGCGCCGCCCCTACATCTGCCCGGAATTTGGCATCGACGGGGATTTTTTTGAGGCTGATATTGAAGTATTGCGCCGCCTTGTCGAAGGCGACATGGGCGGTGACGGGCGCGATGATTTCCGGATTGGTGATGCCCCGTTTGTCCCGGGCATAGTCGCGGTAGGTACGCATGGCGAGCATGATGCTTTCCGTGCCGCCAGAGGTGACAGTGCCACTTATTTGGGCAGCCTCATCCGCCGCTTCCGCAGCCTGGGCGTTGAGCATAGTGGCCGTCATGGAGACGATTTCGGCCTCGAATTTAGTGCCGCTGGGCCAGACGTCGGCGTGCAGCGGGTTGCTCTGGGAGTTGAGGGCGTAGACCTGATTCAAAAAGGCGATATGGTCTGCATCGCCATTGTAGACGGCGCCGGAGACGAAGCCGTCTTGCCAGCGCTCGTCTTCGCGCTGGTTCAAATCGGTCATCCAGGCCAGGATTTCATTTTTGGCAACGGCCGTTTCTGGCAGGTTGCTAAATCGCGGAAAATCATCGCGGTACGGCTTCAAATCCTCTTCGAGGTCATCGATGATGCCCTGGTAGGAAGTTTCCAGTTCGTCGCGGATGGCGGGGATGCGCTGGGCTAGTTTTTCAGCAACGGCCGTTAAGCGCGGTGAGTTGATGCGGGTGAGCATGGTTTCGCTCAATTTTGTAATATCCATGATTGACTCCAAAAAGATGAGAACACAGAGATTCATAGAAGATGCATGGAGAACCACAGAAAAAAACGAGGATGTGGAAAAATCGAAGCCTCTCGAGAAAGACCTGTCAGGTTTGGCCTGGTTAGCTATTTATCTCTCGAGTAAACCTGACAGGTCTG
>JACSSI010000115.1 GCA_014879345.1 Anaerolineae bacterium
ACAAAAATGAGCATCACCAGCCCATCGAAAACCCGTTCCACCACCACCGTAGCTAAACTGGCGCTCATGGGAATCTCTTCCCGTTTGTACAGCACAAACGAGCGCAGCACTTCGCCCGCGCGGAAGGGGTAGACATTGTTGCCCATGTAGCCAATGACCACAACGGGGAACAGTTTACGCACGGGGATATGTTTGAGCGGCCGCAGCATATAGTCCCAGCGCCAGGTACGCACCCACACGGCCACAAAGTAAACGGCGATGGAGGGGATGAGCCAGTAGAAGTTGGCGCTGATGATATGCGCCCATACTTTGTCTAGCTCCAGCCCGCGCAGCGCCAGCCACACAAAAAAGCCGCTAATGGCGACGGCTAAAATGATCCAGATTGTTTTACGATTCAAACAAGTCCTCTTTACAAATAAGTGTGAAAAATATACACGTCTTGTCCGTGTTTGGCGCAATTGTATCACGGTGGGGAGAGGGGGCGAGAATGGGGGATAGGTGATTGGGGGAAACGGCCGTTTCCCATTCCCCGTTCATCTAAAAACACCAAGCACAGTGCAGAAGCCGTTTCACTATGCTATGCTTACGGAAAAATGTAAAAACAAAGGAGAGTCACATGAGTTTTTTAAGCGGTATTTTAGGTAATGCGTCCGAAGCAGACGCCAAACAGATACAAAATAAGTTCAAAGAGCTGTTCATTCCTGGAGAAGAAGTTCACGCAGCCTACGTCCTAATCCGCGATACCTTCATCTTCACTGATAAACGCTTAATCTTGGTAGACGTGCAAGGCACATCCGGCAAAAAAACCGAATACCTGAGCATCCCTTATAAATCAATCAAATACTTCTCTGTGGAAACGGCCGGTACCTTCGACCGCGACGCCGAGATAAAAGTGTGGGTCTCAGGCGACCATTCACCCACCGTCAGCAAACAGATCAAAAAAGGCATCGACATTGTGGGGTTACAGCGTACCCTGGCTTATTTTGTGATGAATTGAGCGAAATGGGGACGCGTCACCGCCCCCTCGTCCCGATTGTAGTTCAATAATTAACCCAAGTTGCTACCTTAAGATGAGACTCGCGAAATTTACACTAAACATGTCATTACTTCGGCAAGCTCAGTACAGGTCTGAGTGAAACGAAGCATCCCAACGGCAATAATTGAGCGAGATAATGGGGATTCTTCACTGCGTTCAGAATGACAGTTAGAAATCAAGTTTATAGTGGCTGAGTTATTTAATCGTTGCCCGTTCCTCCTCTGACGCCCCCAACCGCCCCCAGGAAAGCCGATACAAGATGTAATCGGCCGTATTGCCCGCCAGATTGCCCGTGCGAATCATGCGCAGCACGGTTTCAATGGCGTCTACCTTTTCCTGCCCGTAGCTGTCGATAAGCGTCTGGCGGGCGGCGGGGTCTGGCTGGGCGTCGCTTTCTGCCCAATGCTGGGCATAGAGCAGGGCAGGCAGTTCTTCGGCGGGGGCGTCATCGAAGGTACCATCCAGCAAGGTCTGAATTTCCGTTTCGGACAGGTTGGCTTTGAGCGCTTCCTGGGTATGAAAATAAGAACAATAGCGGCAGTCGTTAACGGCCGTTACCGCCAACATCAGCCGCTCCCGAAACGCAAAACTCACCAGCTCGCCACCCAGCGCCCGCTTCAACTGCTTCCGGTGCCGAAACGGCCACACCACATCCTGCCCCAACTGTCCCAAACTACCATAATACCGCCGCTTAAACTTTTCCATCTTAGGCTCCCATTTCAGTGAACAGTAAACAGTTTCCAGTTCCCCCAGATCACTGTTCACTGTTCACTGACCACTATCCACTGCTTTTCAATCCCCCGGCACAAAAAACGTATCCACATCCTCTTCAATCGCTTCAATATCATCCTCATCCGTAATCTGGCGGCGGAACTGGCTCATATACAAATCATAGTAGAAACCATGCGCCTCCAGCAGCGACTGATGCGTACCCCGCTCAATAATCTCCCCATCTTGCAGCACCAGCACCTGATCCGCATGACGAATCGTGCTCAGGCGATGGGCAATCACAAAGCTGGTGCGTTCAGACAACAGATGGTCCAGCGCCGCCTGAATCTCCCGCTCCGTGCGCGTATCCACACTGCTCGTCGCCTCATCCAGGATGAGAATACGTGGATCAATCAACGCCACCCGTGCAATCGACAGCAGTTGGCGCTGACCCTGGCTCAAGCCAGAGCCACGTTCGCCCAATATCGTTTGGTAGCCTTCCGGCAGTCGCTCGATGAACTCATGGGCACGCGCCAACTTGGCGGCGGCGATCACCTCATCGTCCGAAGCGCCTGGCTTACCATAGCGAATATTGTTGAGAACCGTATCACTGAACAAGAAAGAATCCTGCAACACAATACCAATCTGCTGCCGCAAACTGCTGCGCGTCACATCCCGCACGTCAATGCCATCAATCGTCAAACTGCCCTGCGACACATCCCAGAAGCGGGGCAGCAAGTTGATGATAGTCGTTTTACCCGCGCCCGTTGGCCCCACAATGGCAATCGTTTCGCCCGGTTTCGCTTCGATATCGACACCGCGCAGCACCGGTTCGCCTTCGTTATATTCGGCCCAGACTTGCTTAAATTGGACATGCCCCTGGATAGCAGGCATCTCGATGGCATCAGGCTTATCAACCACATCAGGATTTTCATCCAGCAAGCCGAAAATGCGCTCTGCCCCGGCAATGGCGCTCTGGATGTTCGTCCACAGCACAGAAATCTGCTGCACCGGCCGGTTAAACTGCTGCGTGTAGGCGATAAACGTAATAATTAGCCCCATCGAGATGGCTGTCGTGCCCATATCTTGCCCGGTGAGGATGAAGTAGCCACCGACCCCCGCCACAACGGCCAGACTGACATAGCCCAGCGCGTCCAGCGTCGGCGCTAAGGCGCTGGTAAACACCTGCGCCCGAATGTTGGCGTCACGGGTAGCGGCATTGCTCACCTGGAACTGGTCGATATTTTCCTGCTCGCGGCTGAAAGCCTGCACTTCCCGTACCGACGAAATACCTTCTTGCAAATCGGCGTTGACAGAGCCAATCTCTTTACGCGCTATCCGGAACGCCTTACGCGCCTGCGCCGAGAACCAGCGAGTAGCGACAAACATCAAAGGCAAGGTGATTAAACTGATAAGCGCAAAGGGAACGCTTAAGCGCAGCATCACAAAAACAGTCCATACAATCAGAAGCGCCCCTTGCAGCACACTGAGCAAACCAAAGCCCACCACTTGTGACAACGTATCCATGTCATTGGTGAAACGGCTCATCACATCACCCGCTTCGTGGCGGGTAAAGTAGCCCAATGACAGGCGGTGAACGTGGGCAAACACCTTCTCCCGCAAGTCGCGCAGGACGTGGAATCCGGCCCAGCTCATCAGGAAGAAGCCCAGACCGCTGAGGATGGCGTTGCCTACATACAAGGCAACAATGATGAGAACAAGCGTGCCAATACCGCTAATCGTTTCGTCGGCCGTAGCCGTTAGATTGGGTGTGGTATAGGTACAGTTGCTTTGAAATGCTTCCTGTCCGCCTGGCAGATTTTGCCCATCGTCAGGCATGGTGAGTGGTAAGTTGCCGCCCGTTTCGCTTGCGATGGCAGAGCCAGTAGCATAGGGGGTCAGGTAGCAGTCAACAATCTGCCCGGTCAGTTCGGGGATTTGCACTTGCATGTAGGTACTGCTAATGACAACGGCCGCGATTACCAGCAACGCTAAAATATAGGGACGAAAATAATGCCCTAACCGTTTAAGTGTGCTGCTGACGCTGGTGGCCTTCTGTTCTTCTGTGTTAAATAAATGATCATTTCGATGCATCATAATTTCACTCTTTTTGGATTTACGATTGTTGATTTGTGATTGACGATTTGGGTTGACGTTTGCGTAAGGTTTTGATGGACGCAACGGTCATGGCTAAAATTTCATCTGTTTCTTGCCAGAGATTGGTTATTTTAGATTCGGGCATCAGGTCTGTGTCGATAAGAATTTCCAGCCAGAATTGGGTTTCATCCGCTTCTTCTTCAACGATTTTCAGCTTGTTGACCATGTCTGCCTCAGATTTGGCGCGACAAGCGGCACGGTAATTTGCGCCGACAGATGTAGCCGACCGAATTATTTGTTTGCCAATGACTTCTGCCGCCATCGTTTTGGGTAGTTGATTGGTCATTTCAATTATCTGTACCGCTAATAACTTCGTCCGATTCTGAAACATTTGCTTTTGATTCATATGTCCATCTCCAACTGCCTGCTTACGTCCCAATCGTCAATCTAAAATCGTTAATCGTCAATCGCTACATCCTCAGATAATTGCGAATGGTAGATTTCAGCGTAGATGGCGCTTGTTTCCAGCAGTTCTTCGTGGGTGCCCATGGCGGCGATGCTGCCTTTGTCGAGTACCAGAATTTTGTCGGCGTTGAGCACGGTGCTGATGCGCTGCGCAATTACCAGACTGGTACGGCCGAGCATAAGCTTGTCCAGCGCTTTCTGAATGATGTATTCAGTGTTCAGGTCAACGCTGCTGGTGGAGTCATCCAAAATGAGGATGTGGGGATCCATGAGCAGAGCGCGGGCGATGGCGATGCGCTGCTTTTGACCGCCGCTGAGGGTGGAGCCGCGTTCGCCGACGGGCGTGTCGTAGCCTTCCGGGAAGCTCATGATGAAGTCATGGGCGGCGGCTGATTGGGCGGCGGCGATGACATCTTCGTCGCTGGCGTCTGGGCGGCCAAAGGCGATGTTGTCACGGATGGAGCCGCTGAACAGGGTGGTTTCCTGCAAGACGATGCCGATGTGTTTGCGCAGACTTTCGATGGTCACATCGCGGACGTCGTGGCCGTCAATGAGAATGCGACCATCGGTGACATCATAAAAACGGGGGATGAGATTGATGACGGTGGATTTACCGCTGCCAGTCGAGCCAAGCAGCGCGATAGTTTGTCCAGGTTCGGCGCTGAAGCTGATGTCACTGAGAACTGGTTCACCACCGGCAAAGTAGCGGAAGGTGACGTTTTCAAATGCCACACGGCCGTTTACCGTTTCCAGTTCCAGGGCATCCGGTTTGTTCTCGACATCGTTCTTGGTGTCTAAAATCTCGAAGATGCGGGTGGCGCTGGCCGAGGCTTGCGCCATCAAGGTGATAATCATGCCCAACTGCCCCATCGGAATGAAGACAAACGTCAGATAGAGGCTGAATTTCTGCCATTCGCCGAGGGTGAGCGTGCCGTTGACAATTTGGGCGCTACCAAAGTACAAAATGGCGGCCTGCCCCAGGTTGGCGACCAGAAAAATGAAGGGAAACAAAAAGGAAAAGGTGCGGCTGATTTTGATGCGCTGATCCAGTTCTGAGTCAATGCTGACTTTGAACCGCGCCTGTTCGCGGGGTTCGCTGGCGAACGCTTTCACCACTTTCAGCCCGGCCAGGTTCTCTTGCAGAATGGTGTTCACGCGCGAGAGTCGGATCTGGGCTTCGCGGAACAGCGGTTGGGCGATGGCGCCAAAGCCCATGAAGATGAAAAAGGCGATGGGCAGGACGGGCAAAATCACCAATGTTAGTTTGGGGTTGGTCAGCCAGAGAATGATGAGGGTTCCCGTCAGCAAAATGAAGGATTGGAAGGCCATCAACATGCCTTGTCCCAGGAAGAGGCGCAGTTTTTCCACATCATCTGTGGCGCGGATCATCAGTTGGCCGGTGCGGTTTTTGTCGTGATAACTAAAGCTGAGGCGCTGAATTTTGCCGAACAAATCCTGGCGCAGTTCAAAGGCGATGTTTTGCGAGAGCGCCTGTGACAGGTAGGTGTAGGTGAAGGTGAACAGCCCGAGCATGATGGCAAACAATACGACGCCGACGGCGCCATAGGCCAGGGTGGTGAGGGCGTTGTCCAGTTCTACCTGCATGGCGGCTAAATCGAGACCCATACGCTGGGCAATGATCTGCTGGGCGGTGGGAGGCATGTCGAGGATGGTTTTGTTGCCACCGTTGGTGACGATGGTGTCGATGATGTTTTGCACCAGTTGGGGTACGGCGAGTTGGGCGGTGGTGGCGATGAGCAGGGTGATAACGGCCGTTACTGCCAATTTAGGATACCGTTTGATATAACGGATGGCCCGACCCAGCGCTTTGTTGTCGCCGCGCTTAGGCCGACCGCGTCCGCCGCCGCGCTTAGGCGCACGGTCATCTTTCTGTGCTAGTTGCATAGGATTCTCCTTAATAGCTGCCAGGTATCAGCCGTTGACTGTTAGCTGGGCTTGCGTTTTTAGTTTGGTGAGTAGATTGCTCAGAGTGGTTTGTTCGTCTGGCGAGAGGGTGCTGAAGCAGTGGCCGATGGTTTGAAAATGTTGGCGGGCGTGGTTTGTGACCAGGGAACGGCCGTTTTCCGTTAGCTGGATATTAAATTTGCGCCGGTCGTGGGGGTCCAGGCTGCGTTCAATCAGGCCATCTTCTTCCAAACTGCGGATGAGGGCGCTGACGGTGTTGCGGCTGGTGCCCTGCCGCTCGCTGATTTCTGAGGGATTGAGACATTCCTTGCCCCCTATTTGCTCGGCAAAGAGCAGCTGCATCAGAATGCGATATTGCGCCAGAGACAAGCCGGCCGTGTCCACGCTCGTCTGCCCGACGTTGTGGATCATCTTGGAAACGGCGTTGAACTCGTCCATGAGCCGCGTCGCTTGCGGATCAATGTCGGGATTGAGTGTTTGCACGAAGTTGATCCAGCGCTCCCGTTTTTCTTTGTCTTCAAACCAATGTTGTTTTGTATCAGCCATATTTTTCTCGCTTACGAACTATACTGCGCAGAATAGTACGGCATAGAACTGTTCGTTGTCAACCGTTTTGCTATTTTCTCATGAAAAAAAGCCCGATACCGGTGCTGGGTATCGGGCTTTTGCCCCCTCCCTAACCATCCACCAAAGGGAGAGGGAGATCAGGCTTTTTTTACGTACCAGGCGGCGACGTAGCCCTCTGTGCCATCGCTGGCTTTGACTTTGAGCCATTGGTTTTGTTGACCGATTTTAGAGGCGGCGTCGGGATCAACGGCCGTTAACACCTCATTACCCGATAAATACCGAATAAGCGTATTGTCTGCCACATAAGGCTGATTGCGGAAAGAAAGGCTGGCGCTCACAGGTTTAACTTTGATGAGAGCCGAGGAAGCCGAAGCGGAAGCCGGTTTTCCAGCCGTTTTGGTTGGGTCAGTCGGCGTGGCGGCAGGCGCGGCTACCTGTTTCACATACCAGGCGGCAATGTAGCCCGTTGCGCCAGTGCTGTCTCTGACGTGAAGCCATTGCCCTTGCTTGCCAATTTTAGCCTGACCCTCTGCATATGAATCGAGAACGATAACCACATCAACGGCCGTTAATGATTTGATGACATTGTTAGCGGCGACAGCAGGCTGGCTGCGCATCGTCAATTGGGTCGTGGTGGGCTGCACAGCCATCGTCCGCCCATCAACGACGGCTGCTTTTTGGGCATCGGCAATGGTTCTTTCCGTTTTGCCAGCGGTGGCGGCTGGTTTGTCCTGGCTTTTGGGGAATTTGCCGTGGCCGTGCCAGATGGCTTCCAGGATGATGTCGGCCGGTTCTTTTTTGCCAAAACTGTAACGCCCCCTGAGCGTGTTGGCCGCCCCATCCTTTTTCCAGGGATCCCAAATTTTGTAATCGTCATCTTTTTTGCCGTAGATGACGACCCAATGGCTGTCGATGTTGGCATCCGGCGTCCAGTCAACACGCACCATGATGATAGAGCCTTCTTCAAGCCCCTGATCGATGAGATCGATGGGAGCAGGCGTCCCTTTACACTCAACATGCATTTGACGTTCGATGTCGTATTGTGGAAATTGATCAGGAACTTGAGCGCCCTTAATCCAGGCCCCGGCAAAACCGCCAGAAGCTTTCATTTTAGCGTTGAGGCTGGCAGGCGTTTCATTGGCGCCAAAATGGTTAACCGTCATGGCAAAACAGGTGAGCATACAGCCCACTTGTTCGATGGTAAGGTTGTTTTGCAGACCAATTTTTTGGTCTTTCCAACGAGAATCGTTTTGATAGAGGGGCGTGTCCATGATTACTTCTCCTTATGTGACGAGGTCTTGATAATTGACAATTGTTAATTATGAATTGTCAATTGTCAATTGGGACAGTCACCTGACCGGGCTGCCAGAGGGATCAACGTACACTTATTCGTATTTCAGCGCCGCAATGGGAGACAACGTGGCCGCTCGTAAAGCAGGGTAAAGGCCGGAGAGCAGGCCGATGACGGTGGCAAAAATCAGCGCAAACAGCGGCAGCCAGGTGGGCGTGGAAACCGCCACCGTTGGCGGAGGGCCCCCCGTTTGCGCCGCTTGCCCAGCCAGATAGGCAATGGCAAACACATTCAGTACCTGCGCCAAGCCCCAGCCCAACGCCACGCCGCCCAGTCCGCCCAAAAAACCAATGCCAGCCGATTCACCCAAAAACACGCTCAACACGTTTCGATTGGTCGCGCCCACGGCCTTCATCAAGCCAATTTCACGGGTGCGCTCCAAAATCGCCATCGCCATGGTGTTGGCAATGCCAATAGCCGCCACCAGCAGCGCAATGGCGCCCACGCCGCCAAAAATCACCTGGAGGACAACGTAAAAGCCGTTAATGCCCTGCACAAATGATTGTGGCGACCATGCCTGAAAGCCCAGGGCTGTAATCTGGTCGGCGATGTCCAGCACGTAATCCAGGTCAGATGCCCGCACAATCACATTGCTGTAGCCTACTTTGCTGCGCTCCAGGCGCTGGCCGGTGAACCAGACATTCATGGCTTCTACTTCTTTTAACGGCAGGTAAATGGAGTAGTCTGCCTCATCGCGGGACTCGGACAGCACGCCAGCTACGCGGGCGCGGATGGTTTTGCGAATTTCGGTGCCGTCTTCACTGTATTTGATGAGGGTGAAGGTGATCTGTTTGTTGTATAAATCGGGCGGTGGCGGTGGTTCTTGCCCAGGGCGAGCGCGGGGATCCCAAAAGTTGTTGGGCATCTGGTAGCCCACAAGCACAGTTCCGGGCAGCAGTTCGGTGGTGCCTTGCTCGGCTTTTAGCCCCAGTTCGGCTAATTCAGTTGTGCCGATGCCGATGATCTGGCCGCCTCCTTCCAACCGGTCGATGTTCATCATCGCCCAGCCTTGCATGTAGTCTTGGGGGATAACGGCCGTTACCCCCTCCATGCCTCTAAACAAGTCCAGCGCCGCATCATTCAGCGGCGCGTCAATGATGGGTTGACCGGTAGTGGGGTCGAACTCGTTGAAATTAGGAGATACGTTGATTTTAGTCAGGTCGCCGATGCTGCCCAACTGGCTGGCGGCATTTTGCTGCAAGCCAGACCCTAGCGACACTAATAGCACTACCGCCGCTGTACCGATGATGACGCCAACGGCCGTTAACGCCACCCGCCCCTTGCGCCGCGCCAAATTTTCTACCACCAAAGAAATCAAATCGAATATTGACATAAAGTTATCGAAATGCCTTATCAGTGAATTGCTTGCCCCAAAAAATAAGAATTTTGCATCGAATTAACGCGAATTAGCGCGAATTTCTTTTTTCGCGCTAATTCGCGTTAATTCGATGCCATAAACTTAGCCGTCATTTACGGCACATACTCAGGCATAGGCTCCATCTCACCATTCATGGGCTGCACTGGCTGTGGTGTGCCGCTGCTCAAGCCCAGCAGACCCAGGATAAAGCGCCAGATTTTGCCGCCAATCGTTTCCGGCTGAGTTTCTGGTACGGGTTCTTCAAAGCCTTCGGGCGGCATTTCCGGTTCTTCAAAAACCATACCTTCCATCACTTCGACGGTTACTGTGTCTGTGAGTACCTGCGGTTGGTTGAAGTCATCGGTGTAGGTCACGCTCAAGTGCAAATCCAGCGGCCCCGGTTGGTTGGCTGTGAGCAGGGCATCCAGGGGGAAGAAGCCGCCCGGTTCCAATGCGCCCACAAAAACGGAATTGTTTTCCAGCGTGGCCTCATCGGCCGTAACGCTAAATGTGCCTAACACGGCCGAACTGCTGCCCACGTTGACCAGTTGCAAGGGCAAACCAGCCGGTTCTCCCGCAAAAATGGGGGGTTCTGGGGCGTAGAAATTGAAATCGATTAACGGCCGTTTATAA
>JACSSI010000116.1 GCA_014879345.1 Anaerolineae bacterium
CCAACGACCGCGCCGCCGATTGTGCCGGGGATGCCGACAGCCCATTCCAGGCCGCCCAACCCTTTGCCGATGCACTGCCGCGCCAACGAAGAGAAGTTCATGCCCGATTCAACGGTGCAGACGACATGCGCACCGGTGTGCCGGAAATGTACGTTTTTGGCGCGATTCATGATGACAAGACCGCGCACCCCTTTGTCTGAGACTAAAATATTGGAGCCGCCGCCCAGGATAAAATAGGGGATGTGTTGGGCGTAGGCTAGCTCAACGGCCGTTTGCAGTTCCAGCGCATTGTCAACCGTCAAAAACATCTCAGCCGGGCCGCCCACACGCGCTGATGTGTATTTTGCCAACGGCATTTCCATTTGGAATTTATCGCCAAAAATTTCCTGATATTGAGACACAATTGCTTCTTGTACCGTCGTTTTTGAATTCATTCCCTCACTCTTTTTGGTAATCAATGCTCGTTCACTGATCACTGTTTACTCGCTTTTCCAATCCTTCCAATACCCACTTGCCTACCTGGTCGCCGTCGCCTGCCCCGAGCGTCAGAATAACGTCATCAGGGTGTACGCGGTCGAGTAAGTAGTCAGCGGCTTCACGTTTGCTGGCAATGTGTACGGCGTTAGGATGTTCCATCGCCGCTAATACGGTCGCTGTGTCAACACCCAGTGTATCTTGTTCACGACTGCGATAAATGTCCAGGGCAATCACCCGATCTGCGTCATTGAAACTGCGGGCGAACTCATCCATGAGCATTTTGGTGCGGCTGTAGGTGTGCGGCTGCCACACGGCCCAGATGCGCCGTCCCGGAAACTGTTGGCGGGCGGCTGCCAGAGTCGCTTTAATTTCGGTGGGGTGGTGGGCGTAATCATCGATGATGGTGACATTACCCACTTCGCCCAAAATCTGAAAGCGCCGACCCATGCCGCCAAATTCGGCCAGACCCTGACGAATTGTTTGAAAATCAACACCCAAATCCATAGCCACGATGATGGCTGCCAGGGCATTACGCACGTTGTGTTCACCCGGAACACGCAGCCGTGCCAGACCTACCAGTTCACCATTTTCTTCGACAACAAAGTCCATGCCGCCCATCGGATTTGGCCGACAGTTAGAGGCGATAAAGTTGGCAGCGACCGATTTTTCTTCATCTTCAGCCAGGGCATAGGTTGTGATTTCTACATCTGTCAGACTTAAATCTTTGAGCAGCTTTTGCACACCGTTATCTTCTGCACACATGATGAGCCGTCCGCCATCGGGCAGCAGCCCGACAAATTCACGGAAAGCACTCACGTAATCGGCTTCGGTGTGGAACAGGTCAGGATGATCATGCTCGATGCTGGTGATGACGGCCACTTCTGGACGCAGGCCGAGGAACATGTAATCGTACTCGTCGGCTTCAATCACAAAATAGTCACCCTGACCGAAACGGCCGTTACTCTCCATACTAGGCAGCGTGCCACCCACAATCACCGTGGGGTCTAAATCCGCATAGATGAGAATCTGGGCAATCATGCCCGTCGTCGTCGTTTTGCCATGAGACCCGGCCACCGCCACCCCGATGGTATCGACCATAAGCTGGCCTAAAATGTCGGCTCGCTTCAGAATTGGCAGACTCATGGCACGCGCCGCAGCCACTTCCGGATTATCCAGCGGTACCGCCGACGATATTACCAACACCTCAGCCCCCGTGATATGGTCTGCCTTGTGACCTTCAAAAATAGTCACGCCATCGGCAGACAAAGCGGCCGTAAACGCATTGCTGTGCATATCTGAGCCAGAGACGACAAAGCCGCGCCCCACCAGCACCCGTGCAATCGCCGACATGCCAGAACCGCCAATGCCGACGACGTGAATATGCATTCCCTTGCGTAACTCAAAATCCGAATTCATTATTTCCTGGTTTTATCTAAGACCTGACAGGTTTACCACTGCACCTAATCAGGTAAACCTCATTGCATTGCATATTATCTTGCCAGACCAATACGTCTATAAACCTGTCAGGTCTAGGCTTCTTGTTTCCTGGTTTTATCTAAGACCTGACAGGTTTGCTACTGCACCTAATCAGGTAAGCCTCATTGCATTGCACATTATCTTGCCAGACCGATACGTCTATAAACCTGTCGGGTCTAGACATTTTTAAATCATCACAATAATGACAAATAAGAACACAATTACCAACAAAATTGGCAAATAGGGAGCCAAAAGTGGCATGGGCAGCAGATTCATCAACGGTTGAATATCGACCCGGATAATCGTTTCTGGCGGAAATGGATATTCCACGCCAGCGGGCAGCCGTACCCAATTGCCGACGGATTCCAGTAAATATTCCAAATAAGACAAGGTGGCACCGATGAGCAAATACCCGTTAATACCGCCTACAACCAGCCCCATAAACTTGTCTTGGAAGCTGTCGCGAATCCGCAGCCGTGCCGCAACTTTACCACCCGCCAGGGCTGGTCCCTGATAGCTGAAAAAGGCGATTATCCAGGTGATAAGCGAAAAAATGTAAAAAATTTGCCGTCGGACTTGAACTGTGTCCACAACCACATCACCTGTGCCACCCACAAATCCCATGATGTAATCACCAAATTGATTGACGAAGAATAGGGCAAGAATTAATCCGGAAGTCGCAATTACTTCTTTCGTCCAGCCGCGCATTGTGCCCATAATGGCGAATAGCGCCACTAATAACCAAAACATTGTGCCAATATTGATCATGCGGCTCCTCCTTGATACTGTCCTGTCTGCGCAATGACTTGCGCCAACTGAGCCGAAGCATTGGGTTTGTCTAAAGCTTGTGCCGCTTTTTGCATTTGCCGGAAACGGGTTTCATCGTTGAATAAGTCGAGTACCAGGGACAGGATTTCACCTGGCAACTGCTCGTCTGTGGATTGCAGGGCTGCGCCATGTTCAGTCAGGTAATCGGCGTTGACTTTTTGATAGCGCCAGGCAAAAGTCAACGGAACCATGATGGATGGCAAGCCGAAGGCGGGGGCTTCACCCAACATGCTGGCTCCAGCGCGGGCCAGTGCTAAATCGGCAGCGCGAAACGCAGTTCCCATTTCTTCGTGTAGATATGGATATGGCCGATACCATTGACGCTGATCTTCGGTCAGGGTGGCTGCAAATTCTTCCACTTGCGGCCAGGTGAGGGTGCCGCTGACATGGATGACTTGAATTTGGTCTAACAGGGCGGGCAGGTTGTCCATCACTGCCTTGTTGATATTCCAGGAGCCGCGACTGCCGCCAAAGACAAATAAGGTTTTGCGTCCTGGCTGTAAATTGAAGGCGGATAAGGCGTCTTCTTTGCTCAATTGGGTGGCGGCGCGAATCTCTGGGCGTACGGGGTAGCCGGTGACGACCATTTTGTCGGCAGGTACAAACTCGCCAGACAGGTTGGTGGTGCAAGCCACTGTTTTTGCCCAGGGTACGACGGTTTTGATGGCGGAACCGGGTTCCACGTCTGGCAAGTAGATGACGATGGGTACTTTGTGCAGACGGGCAGCCAGGGCGACTGGCACGGACATGTAGCCGCCCGTCATGAACATGACATCCGGTTTGAAGGAGCGCATGAGGTTGTTGGCTGTGCCTAAACTCCATGTTAATTGTGCCAAATGTTTCACCATCACCTGTGGTTTTACGCCGACGATGGCGCCACCACGAATTTTTTCTAGTTTGATGCCTGCGCGTGGTACGAGTTGTTCTTCCATTTCACCTGCCGTACCGACCCATAAGATTTGCTCTTTTGTGATGCCGAGGTGCTGAAGTTCGGTAACGGCCGTTAATGCCGGATAAATACCACCACCAGTGCCACCTGCGCAAACCAATACGTTCATAATTGTCAATGGTCAATTGTCAATTAACTGGTTCTTTCCGGTTGAATTCGTCGGTCAATCGCAGCGTCCCGCGATACGTTTAGCAAGATACCAATGCCGATGAGGGTAATCAGCAGTGACGAACCACCATAACTCATAAAGGGTAAGGGAATGCCGGTGAAGGGGATAACGGCCGTTATAACCGCCATATTGATCAACGCCTGATAACTCAGCCAGAAAACCACACCCAGAGCCAGTAAATAACCATAAGTATCTCGAGCATTCATTGCAATTTTGATGCCGCGCCAAATCAAGAAAACCATCAAGCCAAGAAATACCAACGTGCCCAACAGTCCTAGTTCTTCCCCCAAAATGGCAAAAACGCCGTCCGTATGGGCAGCAGGCAGCGGCCCAAACTTCTGTGTGCTTTCCCCGATGCCCACACCAAACATGCCGCCGCGTCCCAGGGCAATGAGCGCTTGCTGTACATGCCAGCTTGCCTGTGCCGGATCGCGTAGTGTTTCTTTATAAGCTTCCACACGGGCGGCCGCATGAGGCAGGGTATTGACCAAAATGAGGAAGACAACCCCACCAATGAGCAAAGCCACGGCAAACTGCCGCCAATCTGCGCCTGCAACAAAGAAAAGGGTAAAGCAAATCATCGCTATCAAGATTGACGTAGACAAATCGGGCTGCTGCACAATGAACGCACAAACAACGGCCGTTATCACAGAAAAAGGCAGCAAACCATACGTAATGTCTTTGATGCGGTCGCCCTTGGATGAGAGCCAGTGAGCAATGTATAAAATCACAGCCAGCTTTGCCACTTCTGAAGGTTGGTAAGAGCCTTCATAAAACCCGCGCTGCGCCCCAAAAATGGCATCACCAAAAAAGAGCACAACCGCCAACCCCAGGAGGGTAAGCCCTAAAAATGGCACAGAAAAATAACGAAACACATGATAATCAAACTGCATAATGACGATGACAGACGCCAGACCCAGAAGCAGCGCCACCATCTGGCGTTCAAAGTAGTAAGTTGGCTCATCTTTGAACAGCAAACCATAGTCAAAGGTAGTGGAATACACCATCATCATACCCAGGATAATCAGACCGGCCACCGCCAGCATCAACCAGTAATCAAACTGGAAGCGTGTCCCTGGCCGTATGCGATTGCTTCGTTTTCTTACAACATTTACTGTGCTCATAAGATAGTCCTTCCCTCACCCCAGCCCTCTCCCAGTGGGAGAGGGAGCCAGTTCCCTCCACCTTTGGGGGAGGGTTAGGGTGGGGGTGAATTTATAGTTGGTTGACCAGTTGGCAGAAAACTTCGCCACGTTCGGCGAAATCAACGAAGCCATCAAAGCTGGTACCGCCTGGCGAGAGCAGCACAACGTCGCCAGATTGGGCAATTTGGGCGGCAGATGTGACGGCATCGGCCAGATTTTGGTCGCGGGTGATGGCATCGTAGCCAGCGGCTTGCAGCCGTTCTGCCAACCCGTCGGCCAAATCACCGAAGAGAATGACGTGTTTGACGCGCTGTGTGACTTGTTGTGTCCAGGTCTCCCACGCCATATCTTTATCACGACCCCCCGCCAGCAGGATAAGCGGTTCGTCAAAGGCAGCCAGAGCCGCTATGGCACGCTCTGGAGCCGTGGCTATGGAGTCGTTGATGTAGCGCACGCCGTTCAGTTCGCGGACTAGTTCTAGACGATGCTCGACACCTTTGAAGGTGCGGATGGCTTGAGCCATGGCGTCTACCGGCACATCTACGGAGTCGGCCAGGGTGACGGCCGCCAGCACGTTGAGCACATTGTGTTGACCGCGTAGTTGGATATCGCTCAGGTTACAAACGCGCTTTTCGCTGCCGTTGCGCAGCCAGATTTCATTGTCGCGGATGAAGGCGCCATCTTCCACCACGCCGCGCAGGCTGAAGGTGCGTAAGCGCCCCCGTACTTCGTGTTCCAACGCTATGGCACCGGGATCATCTGCGGCTAGTACGGCGATGTCGTTTTCGTTTTGGAAGCGCAGGATGTTGGCTTTGGCATCGGCGTAGGCGTCCATTGTTTTGTGCCGGTCGAGGTGGTTAGGGGTGATGTTGAGCACGGCCGCTACGTGGGGGCTTTGATTCCAGATTTCGAGTTGGAAGCTGGAAAGTTCTTGTACGACCATATCATTTGGGCTCATTTTATGCAGGTCGGCAATGAGCGGACGACCGATATTGCCGCCAACCCAGGTCATGCGCCCGGATATCTGACCCATGACACCGGTGAGGGCGGTGGTGGTTGTTTTGCCAGCGGAACCGGTAATGCCGATAACGGCCGTTGGCGCTCGTTTAGTAAATTCCAGTGAATCATTGGTAATCGGAATGTTCCGTTCTCGAGCCGCCTGCACCAGTGGCGCATTCGCTGGCACACCGCCGCTAATCGCCACAATGTCTGCATTATCTAAAATTGTCATAGGATGTTCTCCTAAAATATATTCGATATCCAGATCGCTCAAATCAGCCAATGTCGGCTGTAATGTTTCCGCAGAGCGTAAATCTGTTACCGTCACGCTTGCACCTACACCAACGGCAAATCGGGCTAATGCTTTGCCTTGTCGGGCTAAGCCCAGAATGATGAGATGTTTGCCGTAAAGTTCGTCCATTTTTCAGTAAACAGTGTACAGTAAACAGTAGACAGTGACTGAACACTGAACACTGTTCACTGTTCACTAAATTAGTGCCAGTGCTACCCCCACCATCATTGCCAAAATGGCTATCAGCCACCAGCGCTGCACAATTTGCGTCTCGCTCCAGCCGATTAGCTCAAAGTGATGGTGCAGGGGAGCCATCTTAAACAGGCGTTTGCCGCCGGTCGCTTTGAAATACATTACTTGTAAGGTAGAAGATAGCATTGAAGCGTAAGGAACCACCGCGATGACGGGCAGAATTAGCCATTGATTGGTCATCAGGGCGAGTACGCCCAGGGCTGCGCCTAATGCCTGTGATCCGACGTCACCCATAAACATCTGGGCAGGTTTGGCGTTGTACCAGAGAAAGGCAAAACAGGCGCCGACGGTGACGAATGCAAATGTTGTTAAAAAGTTAGGTTCCGCTATGTTGGGGTCTTGCATGAAGGCAATAATCCCGTAGGCGATGAAAGCCACAGCCACGATAGTGCCAGCTAATCCGTCTAAACCGTCAGTGATGTTGACGGCGTTGGCTGTGCCGGTGATGATGATCATAGCGATAGGAATATAAATGATGCCGATGTCTAACAGAACCGGGACGGTGGGGACGGCAACCCAGCCATGACCATCGTTGATCGCAAAATAGAGCAAAACGGCCGCTACGAAGGCGATACTAAGTTGCAGCCAGATTTTGACCCGCGCCCGCATCCCTTTTTCGCCATGTGGGCGAGGGTGGAAGCCTAAATAATCGTCGATGCCGCCGAGGATGGAGTATGCCACCATCACACCCAGGGGGATGATGATGCTTTCTGCAATTTCGGAGGCTCTCATGAGCACAACAATGTTGACGATAATAGTGACAAGTGCCACGCTGCCTATGATAAGGATGCCACCCATGGAGGGGGTTCCCATTTTTTGCATATGGGTTTGCGGGCCGTCGATGCGGATTTGTGCGCCAAGTTTGAGGCGCTTCATCAGTTCGATCAGGGGGCTGCCCCAGATGACGGCGAGCAGGAAGGTCATGGTGGCGACGGTGAGGGCGAATATCATTGGTCTACCCCCAATTCGGTGACGATTCGACTCATTTTCATACCGAGGGAGCCTTTGACCAATACCATGTCGTGGGGTTGGATGAGGTCTTGCAGGGTGGAAACGGCCGTTTCCGCATCATCTACCATAAACACCCGGTCAGCTCTCATGCCCACTTTTAGCGCTTCTTCCGCAAACCAACGGGCGCGTTTGCCCATCGTCACCAGCACCTGTGCCACATCCGCAATCCGGCGACCGACCAGTCGATGACCCTCTTCTTCCATATATCCCAGTTCTAGCATATCGCCCATAACGGCAATGTGGCGGCCATCTAAATCATTAAGCAAATTGAGTGCTGCCATCGCCGAATCAGGGCTGGAATTGTAAGTGTCGTCGATAATGGTGGAGCCGTTTGGCCCTGGCACTGCGACGAGACGCAGTTGGGCGCGTGAACTGGCTAAACCAGCCACAATCTCTTCCCATCTCATGCCTGTTGCCAGCCCGACAGCGGCGGCACGTAACGATGTATGCACGCTGTGACGGCCAATGAGCGGCACTTGCACATGCAGTGCTTCCCGTCCTTGATGGAGGGTGAAGCGAATCCCTTCCAATCCCATCGATTCAATATTGTCTGCCCATAAATCCGCACTGGGATTCAGGCCATAGGTGAAGATCCGCGCTTTGGTATGGGCTGCCATACTCATGGTGCGGGCGTTGTCTTTGTTCAAAATAGCAGTGCCATTTGCGGGCAGTGCCTCCACTAATTCTCGTTTTGCGGCCACGATAGCCTCCATGCTGCCTGCGCGTTCCAGATGAACCGGGCCAATCATGGTAACGACGCCAATGGTTGGTTTTGCCATCTCGCACAGGCGGGCGATCTCTCCGGTGGTATACATGCCCATTTCAAACACAGCCATCTCGTGAGTTGGCTGCAATTGGAGCAATACCGGAGGCAAGCCGAGAATACTATTACGATTCCCCGGTGATTTCAAGGTGCGGAATCGCTGGGAGAGTACAGAATACGTTAATTCTTTGGTGGAGGTTTTGCCTACGCTGCCGGTGATGCCAATGACTTTGGTATCGAATTGCGCCCGCCATGCTTGCGCCACGGCTTGCATGGCCTGCACGGTATCATCAACCAGTAAACAGAGAGGCGGGGTGATGGTGCGCACGTCTGGTGTGGGCTGATCTGTGCGTAAATCGAGGGTGGGGAAGTTGGGTAGTTCCCGCTCAATCAGAGCCGCAATGGCACCATTGGCGAAAGCTGCTGGCACGTAATCATGGCCGTCTACCTTTTCTCCGGGCAAGGCGACAAAGACGCTGCCGGGAACAGCCTCACGACTGTCTACCACAACGCAAGAAACGGCCGTTCTGTTGTCGGTCGTTTCGCGCTTTGTCAATACCTGTAAGAAAAAGTCTAAAGTTAACATAAACTAATTATTAAGTGCCATCACATCTTCACGTAGCCTGATATCGTCTGGCGGAATATCAAGCAAGACGACGAGTTCTTTTGCCAGTTTGGCAAAAGCGGGAGCGGCTGTTTGAGAACCCCACGGCGAAACTTGAGGTCTGTCGAGTTTAATCAGGACGATAACTTCCGGGTTGTCGGCAGGCAGCCAGCCGATGAAGGAGGCGATGGTCGCATTGTCCAGGTAGATACCGTTTTCGGCGATTTCAGCAGTGCCTGTTTTGCCGGCGATGGTGTAACCGGGTAACTGCGCTTCTGGAACTTCACTGGCAACGGCCGTTACCGCCATTTGAGTCACCTGTTGAGCCGTTTGCGCACTGATGGGGCGGCTCAAAACAGAAGGTTCGTGAACCAGCGTGCCGTGCTCAGAGCGAACTTCTTGAACCACATACGGCTGCATCAATTCCCCATTATTTGCCAAAGCAGAGACAGAAGCGATCATTTGCAGTGGTGTCACCGCCAGACCTTGCCCGTAAGCATTGGTAGATAAAAAGGATTCCGTCCAATATTCATCACCCGGAAGAGGCATTTGGCCGGTGGCTTCAGACATGATGTCAACCCCCAACGGGCCACCAAAGCCAAAGCGGCGCATATAATCATAATACATGTCTGGCCCCATCCAGGTAGCCAGGGTGGCTGCCCCCACATTCAATGAATGTGACAGCAGAGACGTCATATCAGTAGTGCCATGTGCCGCCCGATCCCAGTTTACAGTGCGATGCCCACCGACCCACAATTCACCGGAATCGTAGTAAGTGGTTTCTGGTGTGACAGTGCCGGAATCTAAGGCAGCGGCCATCGTGATAAGTTTGATCACCGAGCCAGGTTCATATTGCTGGCTGATGATGGGGTTGAATAAATTTTCTTCAGGGGTATCGTAAAATTCATACGGGTTGAAACAAGGGTCGCTCGCCATCGCCAAAATTGCCCCCGTTTTCGGATTCATGACAATAATGGTGCCACTTTGTGCGGCGTATTCAACCAATGCTTCTTTTAATTGCTTTTCGACAAGATATTGTAAGGAACGGTCGATAGTCAGCACCAAGTCAGAGCCTTCACGAGCGATGACGCTGTTTTGCACGTGAAAGGGAGAGATATTGATTTTGGCGCTGGCCGCTTCTCCTGCTAGTTCGGGTTGATAGTAACCTTCGAC
>JACSSI010000117.1 GCA_014879345.1 Anaerolineae bacterium
TTTCATCACGAGGCGGGCCACCACCATCGCCGTTTTCATCACGCCTGAAGTTGAAAACGGGTGCGGTATTGCCTACCAGCAGAATATCACCTTCGTTTAGACCGCTGATGATTTGGGTATTGTTATTGTCCCGCAGGCCAATGGTGACTTGAACGGTTTCTGTGGTCTGGTTGCCGTCCGCATCGGTTGTGACCCGGTTAACGGAGTAGGTACCTTTGCTGCGGTCTATGTCGATGGCTTCATTGGGAACCAGGAGTACGTTTTCAAAGTTATTGGTGAGCAGGTCTGCATTGGCGGTCATGCCAACCAATACGGGCAGGTCGGTTTCACCCAGGCCAATGAAGACTTCGTAGCTGACAACGGAGGTGTTGCCTTGGACGTTGCGTGGTGAAATGGAGGCGACCTGGCTGCTGATTTCCTGGTCAGGCCAGGATTCGAAGCTGATGGTGGCGGGCTGCCCGATGGCGATGTCGCCAATGTCTACTTCGTCAACGGCGAGTACGACTTCCAGGTTGTTGCTATCGACGATTTCCATGAGGATGCCGCTGGCTGTTTCACCTTCATTGACGTAAACGGCCGTTATCGCCCCAGCAAACGGCGCATACAAAGTCGCATCAGCCAGGTCGTCTTCCGCTTTTTGCAGTGAAATGCGGGCTTGTTCCACACCAATCTCAGACATGGCACGTTGACCCGCAGACGGCCCATTTTGCAGCGTCTCCAAACTTGCTTTCGCTTGTGCCAGGGCAGCTTCCGCACCGGCTATTTGAGCCGCAGACGCGCCATTCAGCAGCAGTTGGTGATTCGCTTTGGCTGCTTCCAAATTCGCACTCGCTGCCGCCAAACTTGCCTGAGCAATTGAGACGGCGTTGGTATCTGGACCATCTAACAGCGCATTCAGGCTGGCCTGGGCGGCTGCCGCATTGGCATTTGCCGTTTGCAGGTTATAACGCGTTTGCTCTTCCGGATCACCGAGACCGGGGCAAAAATTACGGTCGGAGCCATCGGGTAAGTCAAAGCTAAAGCATTCCGTTAACTTGTCATACAATTCTTGCGTCGCTTCCTGTTGGCTTAAAGCACCAATCAGTTCAGCCTGAGCCGAGGCGATCTGAGATTCACTGGCGCCACTTTGAGCCAGTTGCAACTGCTCAGATGCCGCCCAGACATTTGCTTGGGCGGCGCGTACATTGGCATCAGAAGCGGCAATATCTTCTTCGCTGGGGCCAGCCAGCAAATCATCTAGCTGTGCTTGAGCGCTGGCAACGCCTGCTTCCGCCGCCGCTAAATTGCTGGCTGTAGGCGGCGCAATCAACGCTTCATGATTGGCTTCTTGAATGAGCAAAGCTTGTTTGGCTGATTCGACGGCGCGTTCTAACGTTTGCGTATCTAATTTCAACAGCGGATCACCTTCTGCCACTTCATCACCGAGGGCTACATAAATTTCCGCCACGTCTCCAGAGGTTGGCAGCGCCAGACGCGCCTCCCGTTGGGCTTTGACTTGGCCGCTGGCGGAGGCATTGGCAGATAAATCACCCATGAAGGCTGTAACCGTATCACCCGTGCCTGCCTGATCTTGTTGGCTGGCGGCGATTTGGTCTCCAAAAATTCTGGGCAGGGCGATGGCGGCAATCAAAATAATGACCACGACACCGACGCCAACCCATATCCATTTTTTGCGATTTTTACTTTTGTTGTTCATATGTTTAGTCCATTTCACTTTATCAACTGAGCGATTCTGGTTTGTAGTGATGACTTTTGCATTTTAAGAAATTAAATCGGTACAAACCCCCACCCCAACCCTCCCCCAAAAGGAGAGGGACACCGCTCCCTCGCCCCTTTGGGGAGAGGGCTGGGGTGAGGGGCTGATTACCGAATTATAAAATTAAAGTGCATAGTCATCATGACCACTCAAGTGGTCACTACGACCATTTTTTGCACATTGGCATCTCTTATTATTCTTCTGGCGGGCCGAATTGGGCACGGGGTGCGATATTACCTACCACGAGTACATCACCCGCTTTGATGCCATCTTGAATTTCAGTGTTTTGATTGTCACGCAGCCCTAAAATGACTGGTACTTCTTCGATGGTATCGCCTATTTTCAAGTTGACGCTGAAGGTGCCAGAGGAGCGATCTGCGTTAATGGCTCTATTGGGGACGAGTAACGTGTCTTTCTTTTCAGCCGTTATCAAGTTGGCGTTGGCTGTCATACCCACCAGGATGGGTAGCTCCGTTTCATTCAATGAGAGGTGAACTTCGTAGATGACAAGGGAACTGCCAGGCTGTGTTTTAGCACTGGGGATGATGGTGACAATTTCGCTGGCGATTTCTACATCGGGCCAGGTTTCCATATTGATGGTCGCGGGTTGACCGACTTGCAGGCTGCCCACGTCTACTTCATCAACTTCCAGGATGACTTCCAGGCTGTTGTCATCGACGATTTCGACGACGGGACCGCTGGCAAACTCACCTTCACTGACGTTAACGGCCGTTATCACCCCAGCAAACGGCGCCTTAATCGTCATGCCATCCAAAGCAGCTTGCGCATCGGCCACACTAATTTTGGCCTGTGTCACGCCTGCCTCAGCGGCACTAATTTGAGCATCTGTCGCGCCAGCTAATAATGAATCCAGGCTGGCTTTTGCCTGGGCGAGTTGGGCTTCAGCACCTGCAATTTGCGCCGCAGTGGCGCCAGCATTGAGCTTATTAAAATTAGCGGCGGCAGCATCTCGTTGGGCGTTTGAAGCAGAGAGACTGGCCTGCACACTGCCCACCTGATTGCTGTCAGGTCCTGCTAGCAAACTGTCCAGGGCAGCCTGGGCAGAGGCGACTTGTTCCCGCGCCTGCGCCAGTGCCGCGTTGGCGGTGAAGTCATCGGGGCTTGGATTGCGGGTGTATTGCAACTCCACGCTCTTGAGATTTGCTTCGGCAGCAGCCACGCCTGCTTCAGCCGCGGCAATATCGGCGGGTTTGATGGCGTTTTGAGCCTGGTTCAATTGGGACGATACTGACCAGACGTTGGCATCTGCGGCGCGTAAATTTGCTTCTTGCGCGGCAATTTCCTCTGCGCTGGGACCAGCGAGTAGATCGTCAAGCTGAGCTTGCGCACTCTGCAAGACGGCATTGGCTGAAGCTATCTCCGCAGCGGTAGGCTCCTCGATTAAATCGGCCAGACTGGCTTCTTTAAGTTTGAGGTTTTGTTCGGCGATAGCGAGATTGATAGCCAGGGCATTTGGGTCAAGCTCTATCAATGTATCGCCCTCATTAACGTGATCACCGACACGCACATGCACTGCTTCAACCAGTCCAGGCATATCTACGGACAGTGCCGCTTCATGCCGGGGGGATACTGTGCCACTGGCTGTGGCGCTGGCGGATAAATCACCGATAAAAGCGGTGACGGTCTCCTGTTCGTTTTCTGCGGCTTGGGTAAGCTGCGCTTGCTGGTTGCGGAAATAAAAGAAAGCACCGATGGCTGCCAGTATCACGACGATACCAATTATCCAGTAGATGCGTTTCCGCTTGTTCTTTGCTTCCATATAAAACTCCTTTCTTGCTCGATACAGTTTAGTACCAAGTTTTTGTTACCGGGGCTATTCTAAATGGGAAATCTGCAAAACTTGTGCAGATTTGGTCAATAACTCATGCACATTAGGTGACAAAGATCACTTGCTTGTAATGGGTAATTCCAGTAAGGTTCAAGGGTACTTTTCAAATTTATGTGTATTTGGATCAAGGTGCCTTAACCCCCGGATGGGTAGGCATAAATACGAAACCGGTAACATCTTTTAAAATGGTGAAGTCCGGTGCTGTCCCGCAACTGTAGTTTGCAGTTTTGCTGAAACTGTAAAGAGCCAGGTCGACTGCCTTGATCTACTAACCACAAACTTCGAGGACAAGGAGGTGGGAATGGCAAAGACGATTAAGATATTTCTTTAATTTGATCGTTTAGATAGGTAGTCCAATCCACCCCCTGTTATTTTTGGCAGGGGGTTTTTTATTTTAAAAATTAATTAAATAGTTGGAGAAGAAAAAAATGAAGCAAAATAAAACCAGCCTTTGGCTGATAGGTGTATTACTATTGAGTTTAATGTTGGCCGCATGTTCATCTGGCGCGGTGTCTGAAGGGGAAACGGCCGTTTCCACCCCAGAACCCACCGTTGAAGTAGTGGCAGAACCCACTGCTGAGCCAGAACCAGCAGGCATTTCCCTGACCGATGCTTTGGGCAACACCATTGAACTGGATGCCCCCGCCCAGAAAATCGTTTCGCTGGCGCCTTCCAACACCGAGGTATTGTTTGCCATTGGTGCTGGCAGCCAGGTGATTGGCCGGGATTCAGTCTCTGATTATCCGGCAGAAGCGTTGGCTGTAGCAGATATTGGTGGCGGGTTTGGAGAATTGGCAGTCGAAACCATCGTCTCGTTAGCGCCAGATTTGGTGTTGGCGGCCGACATTACGCCGCCGGAACAGGTGGAAGCCTTAACTGATGTGGGACTGACAGTATTCGCCCTGCCTAACCCGACTGATTTGCCCGGCATGTACGAGAACTTGCGCACTGTGGCGCTGTTGACAGGCCATGAAGCAGAGACGGAGGCGTTGGTAGCAGATTATGAGGCACGGGTAACGGCCGTTACGGATATTGTGGCTACTGCTGAAGAAAAACCGCTCGTTTTCTACGAAATTGATGGCACAGACGCCAATGCCCCCTGGACATCCGGGGCTGGCACGTTTGTCGATACCCTCATCACCATGAGTGGCGGCAGCAATGTGGGCGCGGTGCTGGATGGCGCGTGGGCGCAAATCAGCGTGGAAGAACTGATCGCGCAGAATCCCGACATTATCATCCTGGGTGATTTTACCTGGGGCGGCGTCACTCCTGAAGATGTGGCTGCCAGAGAGAGTTGGGGAGATTTAACGGCCGTTCAAAACAGCGCCGTCTACACCTTTGATGACAACCTGGTCAGTCGTCCTGGCCCTCGTTTGGTAGAAGGTTTAGAAAATATGGCCGCATTGTTACACCCTGACCTGTTTGAATAGAAAGTAGACAGGTTGCACAGTGGCAGGGCTGCAAAGCACCTTGCCACTGTGCAACTTTACCACCTTGCAACCATGAAGATTATTCGTGTTCATCCCTACATTGTAAACTTGCTCTTGCTGCTGCTGGCATTTATTGCCAGTGTAGCCATTGGTGCTGTGGCGATTGGACCGGATACGGTTGTAAGTGTATTCCTGGCAAAAATCCCAGGGGTCTCTATCCCGGTTGATTGGAGCCAGGCTACCGAGACCATCATTTTTAGAGTGCGCTTGCCCCATACCATTTTGATTTTATTGACGGGAGCGGCGCTGGCTGGCAGTGGCGCGACCTATCAAGGGCTGTTTCGCAACCCGTTGGCTGATCCCTATCTGATTGGCGTCGCTTCGGGGGCGGGACTTGGCGCAGTGATTGCCATGTCGCGTAGTTGGCCCAACGATTGGCTTAGTTTATACAGTGTGCCGTTTGCCGCTTTCATGGGCGCATTGTTGACGGTGTTTATCGTCTATACCCTGGCGCGAACAGGAGCCACCCTGCAAACAACAACGCTCATTTTGGCGGGCGTCGCCGTCAGTTCATTTGCGACGGCACTGACTTCTTTTTTGATGCTGCGCTCCAGTGCGGAAATGCAGCGGGCGTTGGGCTGGCTTTTGGGCGGCGGTATGCTGGCAGGCTGGGCGCCAGTGTTGGGCATTTTGCCCTATATTTGCCTGGGACTGGGCATTATGGTCTTTTTAGGCCATCCGCTCAATGTGCTGCAATTTGGCGATGATCAGGCGCAGCAAATGGGGCTGTCTGTGGAGCGGACTAAACGCATCATCATTATCATTGCCTCGCTGACAACGGCGGCGGCGGTGGCGTTTTCAGGCATTATCGGCTTTGTGGGCTTGATTGTACCCCATCTGATCCGCATGATTTGGGGGCCGGATTACCGGCTGCTCATTCCGCTCTCCATCATTGGCGGCGCGACGCTGTTGTTACTGGCTGATATTTTGGCACGGGTTGTGATGGCACCGCAAGTGCTGCCGTTGGGTATTGTGACGGCGATGTTTGGTGCGCCATTTTTCTTGTGGATTTTATGGCGCTCGAAATCGAGTGTGACGTGGTGAATGAAGTGGCAACCCTGAAACCTTTAAAGGATGACTGATATGCTGCAAATACAAAATCTATCCGTTGCTTATGGTAATCATGTGGCGTTACAAGACGTTTCTTTGGCGGTTGCGCCAGGGGAAATGCTGGCGGTGATAGGGCCGAATGGCGCGGGCAAGTCTACGATGGTACGGGCGATCAGCGGCATCCAGCCTATCCGGTCTGGGGGGGTGTTGATTGGTGAACAGTTGCTGCCTGTGCATGAATTGAGTGCGGCTGAAAGAGCGCGATTGTTGGCGGTGGTGCCTCAGGCACGTGAATTACCGGGCGCATTTACTGTTTACGAAACGGTTTTGTTGGGACGAACAGCCTATTTGGGCTGGATGGGTAAGAGCCAAAAGCAGGATCGTGATCTGGTTGCCTGGGCATTGGCGCGGACAAATTTGTCTGGCTTGGCGCAGCGGCGGGTGGCGGAACTATCTGGTGGTGAACAGCAGCGGGTGCTGCTGGCGCGTGCTTTGGTGCAGTCTGCGCCGGTTTTGCTGCTGGATGAGCCGACAACCAACCTGGATTTGCAGCATCAATCGGGTTTGTTGAATTTGGTGCGCGAGTTGGCGGTTGAGAAGCAGTTGGCGGTGCTGGTGGTGCTGCATGATTTGAATTTGGCAGGATTGTATTGTGATCGGGTGGCGTTGGTGGTAAACGGCCGTTTACAAGCCATCGGTTCTCCCCAAGACGTACTCACCAGTCAAAATCTAACCGACACCTTCCACGTGCCTATTGAGGTGATCCGCCACCCGGCTTATGGCACGCCGTTGGTGCTGCCGGATGGGGTCGCCCATATGCCGCATACGACTTCATTCCCCACGCTTTAAAAAATTAACCGCAGAGGAGCGGAGAGCGTAGAGATTTAAAGCGTTTTTCTTTGTCTCCTTTGTGCCTTTTGCGGTGAAATGAGAGTTTAAGAACCATCGCGCTTACTGTGGACGAAGAGATAATACCAACTGGCGAACATAAGCAGGCCAACGGCCGTTACCACTGCCAGTAGCTGAGGGGTTAGCGCCAACCCGTTTGCACCCAGGACACAAAGTAAAATCAGACCGGGAAGCCGTCCAAAAAAGTTTGCCACCAAAAAGCGTCTGCCTGAAATGGGGCTGAGACCTGCCACGTAGTTCATGATGTCGGCGGGGAAAATGGGCAGCATGAAAGCAAACATGAAGAAGACCATGCCGTTGGTTGCGGCTGAATCGTTCCATTTGTCGAGCACTTGCCGGGGTGCTAACCGTTCCACAACGGGCTGACCCGCCCACTTAGCGAGTAAAAATGCAATTTGGCTGGCGCCAACTGTGGTCACGACGCTCAGGGCAAGGATTGCCCAGAAGCCGTAGACGTAGCCACCACCCAGGATGAGCATATGGCCGGGAATGGCAGCCACAAACACTTGCGCCACCAGCGCCACACTCAATAAAACGGGAGCCAGCGGCCCAAACTGGTTGAGATAGCCAATAACCGCGTCTTGATCTTGAATGAGAGCGGCGGCATTCATCAGGGGTTGGCGATACCAGATGGCGAGGCAGATCAATACACTGGCCGCCAGTCCCTTGAGGACGAGCGGTCTGTTTGCTTTGTGGGTTAGTTTTTGGATGGCGCGTAAGCCTTGTAGAGTACCAAGCACCAACAGCCACTTGACCCGGTGTAGGGTCTCTGGCATTGTGGCGGCGGGTACGGCCCTGTAACCCACAACGATGACACTGCTAACGGCCGTTATGCCCACTAGTTGCATGCCCCAGAATTCTGATGAAAACGGCCGTTTAAGCAGACTAAACCATAAGCTGATGAAAACGGCCGTGGTTACAATCAGCGCCGGTAAAAGCCACTTCTTTTGTCGTTCAAGCCTGGTCAACAAAGTGATGCCGGTTTGACTGCCAATAAATTGCAAAACAACAAAGAGCATCAAGGATGTGGCAATCGTTGCCCATCGTTTCATTTTGGCAAGTATGAATATCCCCCCACGGGTGTTGGCACCACGAGTGGCGCTTGAATATATGTTCATGTCGTTTTCCTTCCTACTGTTGTTTCTTATGAATCGTTTTTTGTTTGGAAGCCCGCAAAAAACCTGTTGTATCAGAAGGTTTGCCAAATTACGGTTTCCGCCAACGCCTGCTGGTGGTCTATTACGTGCTAAAAATGATTAAGTTTTAGATTGCGGCGTTTTGTTAGGGAATGGATAGGTTTGACTGGAGAACGGCCGTTACCTAACCATCTGCCCATTCTTTCCTGCTAACTTGTGCTATTGCCCGAAGCTATTTACAATCCACATGAAATCAAGAATCCCCAAATTTGGGATTGTGTAAGGTAAAGCGCAAAGATGCATTTATCAACCGGAGAATTTTGGGGGAACAATGAAATTTGTCAAGGAGAAGCAAAATGACACCTCAAGCTGATATTGGATTGATTGGATTGGCCGTAATGGGTCAGAACCTCGTTTTGAACATGGACGACCACGGTTTCACCGTCGCCGTCTACAACCGTACCGTTGCCAAAGTGGATCGTTTTCTTGCGAACGAAGCCCAGGGAACCAAAGTGATTGGTGCCCAGTCGCTAGAAGAACTCGTCGCCTCCCTTAAACGGCCGCGCAAAGTGATGATCATGGTCAAGGCGGGCTGGCCTGTTGATGACACGATTGAGCAGCTCGTGCCCCTGCTAGAAGCAGGCGACATCATCATTGACGGTGGTAATTCCCATTACCCCGATTCTACCCGGCGCACGCGGGAACTGGCGGAGAAAGGCATCTTGTTCATCGGCACAGGCGTGTCTGGTGGGGAAGAGGGGGCGCGTTTTGGCCCGTCGATTATGCCGGGCGGCGCACCAGAGGCGTGGCCCCATGTCAAACCTATCTTTCAAGCCATTGCCGCCAAAGTGGCAGACGGTTCGCCTTGCTGCGATTGGGTGGGCGAGGAAGGCGCAGGCCACTTCGTCAAGATGGTGCATAACGGCATCGAATATGGCGACATGCAGCTCATTTGTGAAGCGTATGACTTGATGCGCTTCGGCCTGGGCATGGCTCCGGCCGAAATCAGCAGCGTTTTTGGCGAGTGGAACCAGGGCAAACTGGAATCCTATCTCATCGAAATCACCACCGATATCCTGGCCTATACCGATGAAGATGGCGAGCCGATGGTTGATAAAATTTTGGACACGGCCGGGCAAAAAGGAACGGGCAAATGGACGGCCGTTTCTGCGTTGGATATGGGTACGCCGTTAACCCTCATCGGCGAAGCGGTCTTTTCCCGCTTCCTCTCCGCCTTGAAAGATGATCGGGTGTTGGCTGCGGCTGAACTGGGTTCAACTGTTGCGCCCATCGGCGGAGACAAGGCCGCCTTCGTCAACGATTTGCGTGACGCCTTGTATGCCTCGAAAATCATCTCTTACGCGCAGGGCTACATGCTGTTCAAGGCAGCTTCAGCCGAATATGGCTGGCAGCTTCAATACGGCCAAATCGCCTTGATGTGGCGCGGCGGCTGTATCATCCGTGCTGCTTTCCTGGACGATATCAAAAACGCCTACGAGAGCAATCCGGAATTAGCCAACTTGCTGCTCGATCCCTATTTTAAGGAGCAAATGCAAGCGGGGGAGGCGGCCTGGCGCCGTGTGGTGGCGCGAGCGGTGGAGGCTGGGCTGCCGGTGCCGGCCATGTCTAGTGCTTTGGCCTTTTATGATGGTTATCGCCGGGAACGACTGCCAGCCAACTTGCTCCAGGCGCAGCGCGACTATTTCGGCGCTCATACTTACGAGCGTGTTGACAAACCGCGTGGTGAATTTTTCCACACCAACTGGACAGGTCAGGGCGGGGATGTAACAGCTTCGACGTATGATGCGTAAAATTTGAGCGTAGAGACTGGGGTCTCAAGCTCCAGTCTCTACATACTATCTTTGTATGTTTGCACTTTGGTGTGGCAATTACTGCCTACACTGCAATTGCACAGAATCCACAAAACTTGCATTTCAAA
>JACSSI010000118.1 GCA_014879345.1 Anaerolineae bacterium
GGCGTTGATGATCATGAGACCTTTGTCTCTGGCGGCGGTGATGAGGGGGGAAACGGCCGTTTTCATTTCCACACCGACCAGCAACCCGGCTGCCCGCACGGCTACAATCTCGTCTGATTCCAGCGTTTGCAGACGATGCACGAGGTAAGCACTGCTGTCTTGTATTTGTGCCAGAAATTCTGGCTGACTTACCTTGTCGAAGACAGTGTTGGCGGCGGCGCAGACCAAGGGGCCAGCGGCAAACGTGCTGCCGTGATCGCCCGGTTTCATCACATCTGCCACCGCCTGCGTGACCAACGTCGCGCCGATGGGCAGACCGCCCGCCAGCGGTTTTGCCAGCGTCATGATGTCAGGCGTGACGCCATACGCTTCATACGCCCACAGTGCGCCCGTGCGACCCAAGCCGCACTGCACTTCGTCGAAGATGAGCAGGGCATCGTGGGCGTCGCACAAATCGCGTAAGCCTTGTAGAAATTTGGGCGTAGCTGGATGCACGCCGCCTTCACCCTGCACCGGTTCCACGATGACGGCGCAGGTCTCATCGGTGATGGCTTGTGTGGCAGAATCCAGGTCGTTGTAAACGGCAAAGGTGACGCCAGGGACGAGGGGCGCAAACTGTTCACGGTATTGGGCTTTGTAGGTGGTGGAAAGTGCGCCCATGGTGCGGCCGTGGAAGCCGCCGGAGAAGGCGACGATTTTGTCTTTTTGAAGATTGAAGGACTTGTCCTGAGCTTGTCGAAGGATTGAAGATTGAAGATTGGCGGCGTCGTTCTCTTTAATCTTTAATCTTTGTTCTTCAATCATTTTTCCATATTTCCGTGCAAACTTTAACGCTGCTTCATTCGCTTCTGCGCCGGAGTTACAAAAGTAAACTTTGTCGGCAAAGGAGTGGGCGACGAGTTTTTGCGCCAGTTCGACTTGCGGGACGCTGTGGTAGAGGTTGCTGATGTGGGTGAGGGTGGCGGCTTGGGTGGAAACGGCCGTTACCCAATCCGGATCACTATGCCCCAACGCCGTCACGGCAATGCCAGCGGTAAAGTCGAGGTATTTCTTGCCCTCTGTATCGAACAAATACATGCCTTGCCCGTGCGAAAACACAATCTCCGGGCGCACATAAGTTTGCAATACATTCTCTTTTTCAGCTTGAATAATTTCTGGTGCGTTCATCTATTTTTCTCCGAAAAATTAAGGCAGAAATCAGAAGGCAGAAGGCAGAAATGTGTCACACCCTCTTCTGCCTTCTGATTTTTGCCTTCTGCTTTTGTTAACAGGTTTGCCACTCGCCTTCGATCATTTTAGACATGACGGCGATGTCTTCGCGGTAGCTCCAACCGGTGCTTTGCCAGAAGGCAATGCCAGTCTGGTTCTCCTTGAAGATGAAGAGATGGCATTTTTGGATGCCAACGGCGTGCAGCGCCGCAAAACAATGCTCCATAAGCTGCTGCCCGATACCCTGTCGCCGATAATTGGGATGCACAGCCAAATGGTGAATGTAGCCGCGCCGTCCATCGTGGCCGCTTAAAACGGCACCAACCACGCTGCCATCCGCTTTAGCAATAAAACTCATGCCCGGGTTTCGCTCCAGATAGAACTGGATGCTTTCTGGCGCATCCGCATCGCTTAAACCCACGCCGTCGCTTGCATCCCACAGGGCTATGACGGGGTCATAATCATTCATGGTGAAGGGGGTGATTGTGATCATAGCTTAGTTCACTGTCCACTAAAAACAGTGCCGCCTGCGTGCAGCAGTCCGGCCAAGTTAACGATTCTGGCGCGAGACACACCCTGGGAAACGGCCGTTAACGCTCCCTGTACTTTGGGAACCATGCCACCATTGATAACTCCTTGTGCTATCAATGTTTCCGTCTCCGCAGCCGTGAGTTGCGGCACGACTTGTCCATCCTGGAGGACACCCGGCACGTTGGAAATGAAATCAAGCATGTCGGCTTGCACAGCACGGGCGATGGCACTGGCGGCTTCGTCGGCGTTGACGTTGTAGGCTTGTCCGTCTTTACCGAGAGAAATGGGGGAGATAACGGCCGTTATGCCCATCTTGCTCAAATTCAAAAGCAAGTCAGCCCGCACCGCCACAATTTCCCCAACCAGCCCCAAATCGACAGTGGGATGGGTTTTCTTGGCGGCGGTCAATAAACGGCCGTCAACACCGCTGAGACCCACCGCATCCACCCCAGCCAGCAGCAGCGCCGTCACAATTTGTTTGTTGGTATGCCCGGACAACACCATCTGCGCAATTTTCAGCGAGTCGGCATCGGTAATGCGCAAGCCATCTACCTTTTTCGGCTCCAGTCCGACCCGCGTTTGCATGTCGGCAATATCACTGCCGCCGCCATGCACAATGACAATGGATTCGCCTTTGCCCGTCGTTTCCGCAACCCAGCCAGCCAGTTGAGGCAAAAATTCCGGGTCGTTAAGTTCGTTTCCGCCAATTTTTAATACACGCATGAGTAAAATACCTTTTTATAACGTAGTGCGTAGTGCGTAGTAACGCTTTTCTACGCACTACGCACTACGCACTATAGTAATCCTTCCGTTTCCTCAAAGCCAAACATCACATTCATATTTTGCACCGCCTGCCCCGAAGCCCCTTTGAGCAGGTTGTCGGTGGCAGAGGTGATAATGAGCATGTTACCCGCCAAAGTGAGCGACATGACACATTTATTGGTGTAGGTAACGTGAGCCAGTGAGGCTAACTGCCCCAGCGGCAGCACCGTCACGAAGGGTTCGTCCGCGTAGGTGTTGGCATAAAGCTGGTGCGGGGCTTCAAGGGCAGGGGCGTCGGCCAATGGCACGTAGACATTTGCCAGAATGCCGCGTGGCACAGGTAGCAGGTGGGGTGAGAAGATCATATCCGGCGTATCGGCGTTCCACGTTTTGGCGATGGCTTCAATTTCCGGCAAATGGCGGTGCGCTCGCCCAATGCTATAGGCTGAAAAATTATCGGCAACGGCCATGAAATGGGTATTGTCTTTGGGGGCGCGTCCGGCGCCGGAAACGCCCGATTTGGCGTCGATGATGATGCTGCCGTTGATGGCGGCCTGGCTTGCCAGGATGGGCTGGAGAGCCAGCAAACTGGTGGTGGTGTAGCAGCCAGGATTTGCCACGAGCCGCGCCTGTTTAAGGTCTGCTCGAGCAAATTCGGTGAGACCGTAGACAGCTTCGGCAATCAGGTCTGGCGCGGGATGGGTGACTTTGTACCACTTTTCGTAAACTGTCACGTCTTTGATGCGGAAGTCGGCACTGAGATCTATTACTTTGCAGCCAGCATTTAGGGCGAGAACGGCCGTTTCCGCCGCTGCCGCATGAGGTAGGCACAAAAAAACCACATCTACCTTGTCGAGTGGTGCTTCTTCCCCAGAAATCAAAGGTTGATGTGGCGCTTGCGGATAAATCGCGTCCAACGTTTGTCCGGCAAAAGACTGAGAGGTGGCGAAACATATCTCCACATCGGGATGCTTGCTCAATATCTGAATCAATTCATAACCGGTGTAACCGGTCGCGCCGTAAATGCCTGCCTGGATCATGGTTTGTTAGTCCTTTCGTCGAGTCGTCTTATAGTCTGTTGGTCAAGTTAGATGCTTCTATCTTTTATCTTTAATCTTCATTTTTTGGCAAAAAAAAACCGTCAGGCCTCAAAATAAGTGGCCTGACGGTTTGGAGTTGCTTGCTTTTAATCCTGTGACTTAGCCAACCCAAAAACCCAGACCAAAAGTCTGGCGACGACGCAAACGGCGGGGAAAGCTACTCACATAGTTAAACATAGTGGGCAAATGGTAGCAAATTATCAAATGCTGTCAACGGATTGGCAATGATTTGTGCAAAATAGATACATTTAGCCGAATAAGTTGGGTGATTTTATCGCTGAATGGTTGTCACCACGGGCAAATGGTCAGAGGCTGGTTGGGTAAGGATGATGGCCTCAGCAGGCGAAAGGTCTGGCGTGATGAAGATATGGTCGAGGCGATGACTGGGTTGGTGGGCATCGTAGGTGTAGCCAGGTTGTATACCCAGGAGATCAAGTACGGATTGGAAACCTGAATTTTCGAGCAGTTGGATTTCGGGTGCAGCGGGTTCGGCGTTGAGATCGCCCATGATGAGGGTAAACGGCCGTTCTGCCCAATAGTCCAAAATAGCCTGTGATTGTTCCACCCGAATGGCGCTGTCGTCTTCCTTGTGGTGATAGTGGGTGTCGATGATAGCAAGCTGCTCGCCGTTGCCCACCACTACGTTTGCCCAAATAAAGCCGCGTCCGAGTAACATGCCGGGCGGGGGCAGCGTTTGCAAATCGACATCAGTGAGCGGCAGTCGGCTGAGGACGGCGTTGCCCCAGAGTTCGCCCGTTGTTGGCTGCCAAACGTATGGCATGTCGAGCCGCCGGGAGAGCCATGCCAGCATATCGGTGGAGCCGTTGACCACCCAGCCGCGATTGATTTCTTGCAGACCAACTACATCCGGGTTTTCAGCTTCGATGACTTGTGCCAGGGCTTCCAGACCCAGATACCCCATCATGTCGAAGCCGTTGTGGAGATTATAAGTCATGATACGCACAGGATAACCGTCTCCAGGAACGGCCGTTGCTGGCTGATCTAAAAATTGAACCAGTGGCAGCACAAGCAGCAACAAAACCAGTAGCATCGCCCAGCCTAACCTGGGCTTTGGCGCAGACGTGGCCTGAGGTATGGTGCGTGCCGCGAAAAATGCACAAATGGCGATTAGCAGGGCTGCCAGGGGAAAGAGTAAATCGTTGCTGAATGGCAAGGGAATGTCGTAGCCTGCGTAATACAGGAAGGTGAAGATTGCCATGAGCAGCCAGGCGAGGCCATTGCCCAGGGTGAGGTTGCGCAGACCAGAACGGCCGTTTCCCACCCCAATCGCCACGATAAGCACACCTGTCAGCAAAGCCAGCAGCAGTTGTCCTAAAAGGAGTTGCAGGGCAGCAAGACCGCCAGTCGGCCAAGGCATGACGAGTATTGCTACCAACAGTAACCCTAGAATGCCTACGAAAAGCGGCCGAACTACGCCCCCATTTCGGTTAAACAGCAATGCGAGAATCAACACGCCGAGCAGTTGAGCCATCACCATGATGAGAAAGGCGGTGGCTTGCCCCCACCCGGTTAGTACCGTCAATCGCGCTAAATTGCTGAAGATGAGTAACTGTAAAAATAGAAATGGCCCGAACGTCAACCAGGAAAGGCCCAGGCCTAATGTGGTGTCCGTTTCATGGGTGGCTTCCTGGCTTGATTTGAACAAGACGGGCCAGATTGTCACCCATTGGCTGATGACGAGGATGAGGGTGATAACGGCCGTTAACCAGTTGTTTTGCCACGCCATGTCATAGGTGCGAAATGCGCCGTGTAAGGCCACATCAAACGCTACCCCCAGCAGCATCCCCACCGCAAAATCTTGAACGGCAACCAGCCCTTGGCTGCGCATATAACCTAAAGCAACTGGCACAAAGAGCATAAAACTAAAAATGGTGAGGAACGCCAGAATAAGGTCGATGAGGGGATCGCCTGACCAGAACTGTAGCATTAGGCGGAATAGAGAGGTGGCAACGGCCGTTATTATCACCATCCTTTCCGTCCCCAACCAGCGCCGAAACAAGCCCGCTAGAAAACTAAGCGCAAAAAAGGCAGCCATGAGAATGCCAATCTGGATGGCAGTCCAACCAAACCGATCACGCAGCACATAGAGCGAAAGTGAAAATAGAATGCGCAAGGTTTGTAACCCGAAGAGGAAAGTGAGGGAGATGAAGAGAATGTGGGGGAAACGGCCGTTTTTATTCATGATAGGCTCCTTGATCACAGAAACGAAAACACCAGACAAATTGATTATAGCATAAAGGAAATCCAGATTCTGAGCTTACCGTAAGAGAACAACGATCACTTTCGGTGCAATCTTTTAATAGTTGGTACAATCCTGGTTGCTTAATCATATTTATCAAACGAGCGTTTTCAGGCAAAGAGTATCTCAGATTTTGCATGCCATATCTCTGTGAAACTCTTTTTATTGTCTGTAAATCGCCGTGTAACTTTGTTGAAGGAGAAGTTGTGAAACAAAAACGTTTATCAAAAATAGGAATTGTGCTGGTCTTGCTGCTGGCATTTGTTGTTGTTGCTTGCGGCCCGGCCATACCACCCGGCATGGAAGACGAGTACACCGCTATCATGAACGGCGAAGAGGCTGGACAAGAAGATGCTCATGGTGAAGAAGTAGCAGGCGAAGGTGAAACCGCCGATCCGCACCAGGAAGATGCAGAAGCTGCTCCAGTCGAAGCGCCGGAGTTGACAACAGACTTATCTGCTATGCCGCCCATTTCAGATAGAATGCTCAAAGAGCTTGCCCCAGATGAATATACAGAAACTGAAACCGGTTTGAAATATTACGATTTGGTTGAAGGCGAGGGCATCTCCCCGGAAGATGGTTCCATCGTTCAGGCAAACTACGCAATTTGGGTCTTGGATGATGTCTCTGGCAACCCAACTGTCATTGATGATTCCTTTGCTTTTGGGCAGCCCTTGAGTTTCATCATGGGCAGCCAACAAGTATTCCCGGGTTGGGAAGAAGGTATGTTGGGCATGAAACCAGGTGGTTCACGCCAGCTTATGATTCCACCCGCACTGGCTTTTGGTGAAGAAGGTATACCAGGAGCAGGCATTGGCCCAGAGACGACCATCGTCATGGAAGTGGAATTGTTGGATGTGCAGCCTGCCCCAACCGCAGAAGCGCTCACCGACGATGATTATGAAACCACCGATTCCGGTTTGAAAATTGCCGTCCTCAATGAAGGTTCTGGTGAAGAAGCCGCAGAATTTGGTGATACGATCACCGTGGAATTTACCATCTGGGTTGCAGATGGTGAACGATTCTTCACCGGTACGGCAACGGCTGGACAGCCATTCACTTATCCCATCGGTTCTGGCGCTGTTTTCCCCGGCTGGGATGAAGGGGTAACTGGCATGACGGTGGGCGAAAAACGGCAATTGCTCATTCCGTCTGAGTTGGGTTTAGGCTCAGAAAGTGTGGGTGAAATCGTACCGGCAAACGCCGACCTCTTGATGCAAGTGGAACTGCTGGATTTGGTTAAGCCCCGAAAAGCTACCGAGGTCGATGAAAACGACTTCGAGGTGACGGACAGCGGCTTGAAATATTATGACCTGGTTGAAGGGGATGGTGCCATGCCCGAGACTGGTCAGACCGTTGTTGTTCATTATACGGGCTGGTTAGAAGATGGGACGCAGTTTGACAGTTCCCTGGATCGGGGTCAGCCTTTCCCATTTGCCATTGGTACTGGCGCTGTGATTCCGGGTTGGGATGAAGGGGTAGCTACCATGAAGGTCGGTGGTGTGCGTCAATTGGTGATTCCGTCTGACCTGGCTTATGGTGATAGTGGCAGTGGTGCCATTCCCCCGGGCGCAACGTTGATTTTTGAAGTGGAACTGCTGGATTTGGAATAGAAAACGGCCGTTACCTCAAATAAAACAAAATAAAAATCCCCGGCACTGCTAGAATGTGCCGGGGATTTTTTTATCAATCTCATGAACCCAGTTGCGTTAAAATTGATTCATATAATTGGACAACCCGTTCATCCCCTTCATGCTTGATGATGTGGTCAAAACCCGGAGAGGAATTAGCCTCAATGAGCCACAGCTTGCCTTGTTTGTCTTGGGCAATATCCAACCCGCAGAATGGAATCATCAGTTTGTCAAACATCGGGGCGCAGAAACTTTTTAATGCTTCTATGAACAGGGCATCATCCACATATTGAGCTTTTGAGCCTTCCCAATGCAGCGGGCTTAGGTTGCCAGTGAACGCAGCCTCGCCTACGATTTTTTCATAAGCAAATTGATAAATTCCATTGAGATACAACACCCGATATTCTGTTTCAATATCAATAAAGCGCTGTGCCAGCCCAACGAAATCAAATTTGGAACTGTTCATGTTAAAGACATCAAGCAGCGCTTTTTCCAACGAACGGCGATTATCGACTTTGAATACATTGCTGCCCCAGGAGCCGCGATTCTTTTTCACAATCACTGGATAGGTGAAGGTGGCCTCGACTTGTTCAATGACGCCAAAAATGGTGGCGCTTTCCAGATAGTGGGCGTATTTGTCATCACTATAGGGGTTTAGAAACGAGATGGTTTGGGGCATCTGTATCACATCATGGTAGAAGGAATAGAAGTAATCTTTATCCTGGCACAGTTTCATGACGGACTGGGGGTTGAGGGGAGTAGTCCAGTTGACAAAGGGGTAGGAACGGCCGTTTACCTCCACAGAAATCAAATTATTCGTTTTATGATGCGACTGGTATGGTATGCCCATCCGGTCACAGGCGGCGATGAGTGCTTGGATGTTTCGGTTCATAATAAGAATGTTTCTGCATCAAATTAGTGCGAATTTCCACAAATTTCTTTTTCGCGTCAATTTGCGTTAATTCGATGCCATAAACTTGCTAACAAGCCGTCCAACGGCCGTTATCCTCGCTAGACTGGATCACACTCTGCACAAAACGCACACCCAGCAGCCCATCCCACGAGTTGGGGAAATGCAGCGCCAACGGATTCGCCTCCTTGCCAGCACGGCGAGCCGCAATAGCCTCGGCGGCGTCTGCATAAATATTGGCAAAACCTTCGGGGAACCCCTCAGGATGACCCGCCACAATACGGCAGGAATGTTTGGTTAATGGCAGCGAGCCAGGGCCATTTGGCGTTCTGTTTTGTTCTGGCGCATTGAGCGGTTTAAACGCGAGCTTTTGCGGCACTTCCTGCATCCATTCCAGGCTGCCCTTTGTGCCGCTGACGCGAATCCGCAGGCAGTTTTCCACACCGGCTGCGGCTTGCGTCACCCAAAAACTGCCCCGCGCCCCATTGTCAAAACGCAGCATCGCCCCGGCATAATCATGAATCAGTCTGCCCGGTACGATATTGCCTGCCTCTGCGGTCACCTCTGCCACTTCCAAACCGGTGATAAAGCGCACCAGATTGTGGGCGTGCGTACCAATATCCCCCATGACGAGGGAAGGACCGCCCAAAACGGGATCATAGCGCCAGGGTACAGCATCCCCAGTCGGGTCAGATTTGCTTTCATCCGCTTTGCCACCCTGCACATATTCCACCTGCACCAGGCGAATAATGCCCAACTGCCCGTCGTCAACCATCGCTTTGGCTTGGCGCACCATCGGATAGCCCGTGTAATTGTGAGTCAGGCAAAAGACAAGACCAGACTCGACCACTTTTTGATGCAGGTCTTCCGCGTCCGCCAACGTATTCGTCATCGGTTTGTCGCAAATGACATCGAAGCCTAGGTCTAAAGCGGCCGTAGCGTATGCAAAATGGCTGTCGTTTGGCGTCATGATAGCCACCACATCCGCGCCATCTTCGCGGGCGGCTTCGGCGGCGAGCATATCAGGTACGGTCGTATACGCACGGTCGGGGTCGAGGCCAAGCTCTACTCCCGCTTGTTTGGCGCGTTCGGGATTAGATGACAAGACACTGGCGACAATTTCGTAACGGTCGTCCATACGGGCGGCTTGACGGTGCATTTCCCCGATAAAGGAACCGGGACCACCGCCAATAAGCGCAAGACGCAAACGACGACCTAAGAGTGAAACAACTGGATTGAGTGACATGGAATTCTCCTTGGGGTAGAGCGTAGTGCGTAGTGCGTAGAACGTAGTTTTTCTGGACTACGCATTACGTTCTACGCACTATTTTCTAAATAGGTACGGATGGCGTGGACGGCAACTTTATGATCTTCTTCTTGGGGGAGGCCGGAAACTGTCAATGTGCCAACCATGCCAGTGCCTTTGACGATGATGGGGAAACAGCCGCCGTGTGGTGCATATTCACTCTCAGGCAGCAGCATTGATTCTTCGATGGTGGAGCCTTCGCTTTTGAGCGATTGCCCAATGTAAAAAGAGCTGTGACCGACGCGGTTGACGAGGCGTACTTTGCGCTTGACCCACTCATCGTTATCGGCAGAAGTGCCGGGGCGGCTGGCATGGAACAGTTGATGGCCGCTGGTGCGGCTGATGTCGATGGTGATTGGCAGGTTTTCAGCGATGGCGTACTCGACAAGTTGGCTGCCGAGTTCCCAGGCGGT
>JACSSI010001193.1 GCA_014879345.1 Anaerolineae bacterium
AAACCTGGGATGAGCTTGAAATGATGATTGAGGATGCGGTTCGCTGCCACTTTGAAGGGGATGAGGAATTGGGGTGATGGAAAACGGCCGTTTCTGTTTGCCTGGTGGAGCGGTAATTATTCTTGATTTTCGCAAATCACCAGGAAACGACAATATCCACATGTCCGCTAACAAAATGCATGACGATCAAATAGATATCAATATTCCACTCGTGCGCCGATTACTCACAGCACAGTTCCCGCAGTGGGCACACCTTCCCCTTAAACCAGTTCCTTCTCATGGCACAGCCAACGCGATTTATCGATTGGGCAATGACATGGCCGTGCGTCTACCGCTCATCCATTGGGCTACCGGTCAAGTGGACAAAGAGCATGAGTGGCTGCCAAAAATTGCCTCGTTCCTGCCACTTGCCATCCCTGTACCGCTTGCGATGGGTCAACCAGGCGAGAACTACCCCTGGCATTGGTCTGTCTATCAATGGTTGGAAGGCGAAGAGGCGAGCATCGAACGCATGGGCAATCCACGCCAAGCGGCGCTTGATTTGGCGCATTTTATGATGGCTTTGCAACAGATAGATATCACAGATGCGCCGCATGATTCCTCTCGCGGCGAGCCATTGGCAAGGCGCGATATGGAGACCCGAAAAGCAATCACATCCCTGGCAAATATGATTGACAGTGACGCAATGACCGCAGTATGGGATGCAGCCATTGAAGCACCGGTGTGGCATAGGCCGCCTGTCTGGATTCATGGCGATTTAAAACCTGGGAATTTACTGGCGGTAGGGGGACGACTCAGTGCTGTCATTGATTTTGGGGGTCTGGGGGTGGGTGATCCAGCCTGTGATGTGATGGCCGCATGGCTCTTCCTTTCGGCAGAAACCCGAGACGTATTCCGCACGGCACTCCAAGTTGATGATGCCACTTGGGCGCGAGGACGTGGCTGGGCACTATCCGTCGGCGTAATTGCTCTACCATACTATCAAAGCACCAACCCAGGGTTTGCTAAAATAGCCCAACATGCCATTGTTGAAACCATCACAGACTATAGTCGTTCAAGCTGTTAGAAGCTGTCATACCTTCTGAGTGGTGGTGGGGAATGATGGGGGGGGAAACGGCCGTTTCCATCTATCTGGCCAAGCGATAAAATTTACAAATACGGCCGAATATCCGTCGCCACCATACCCGCTTTCCGCGCCCCAATCAAGCCCATCTCGCCATCTTCAAAGACTTCACAATCCTCGGAAGCTACACCGAGTCGCTCTGCAGCGGCAAGGAAAATGTCTGGCGCTGGTTTGGGCTGGGTGGCGTCATCGGCGGTGAGGATGGCGTCGAAGTAGTCGAATAGGCCAATGGCGCGGAGGGAGGTTTCGACGCCAGCCAGCCGCCCGCCCGAGGCCACGGCCATGGGCAATGTGCCATGATAACGATAGACGAGGTCAACAACCGACTGAATGGGGCCGACGGTTTTGAGTTTTTCGGCAGTGCGGCGTTCTTTGTCTTCGGCAACGGCCGTTATATCCAAGTTGTGTCCGTATCTTTCATTAAAAATAGCAACAATGTTTGGCGCGGGCATACCTGCTAATTCATCCAGCAGCGATTGGGGGCAGGTGACGCCAACAGCGGCAAAAGC
>JACSSI010001194.1 GCA_014879345.1 Anaerolineae bacterium
TCTATTGTGGCACAGCTTCTTCATCTCGCCCGTGAAGATAACACAAAACCAATTCGCATGTATATTAACTGCCCCGGTGGTCAGGTGTATGCTGGCTTAGCCATTTATGACACCATGCAACAGGTGGAGTGCCCTGTTTCAACTGTTGCAGTTGGCTATACCGCTAGTTTTGGCACAGTTCTGCTAACTGCTGGTACAAAAGGTATGCGCTACGCATTGCCTAATACGACGATTCATATGCATCAACCACTCGGTGGGGCTCAGGGTCAGGCGTCTGATATCCAGATTCAAGCGAATGAAATTCTCCGTTTACGCACCTCTCTTAATAAAATTCTAAGCCATCATACAGGGCAAACGGTGGAGAAGATTGCCGAAGATACAGACCGGGATGTTTACATGACGGCCAAAGATGCTAAAGAATATGGTCTGGTGGACGAGGTGCTGGCAGATCCGGCTAATGCAGTATAAAGATTGTGGGAAACGGCCGTTTCCCACCTTCATAAAATAACTACAAAAGCACCCCTTTTTAAGGAGTGCTTTTTTTTTGATGATACTAGCAAATTTGCGGTTGTGGTATACTCTACATATAATGCACCGGCATTTACAGGCACAATTATTTCGCAAGTAAGCCTGTAAGTAGTTGATCTGTAAAATATTATCCATTGGGAAGACAATATCAAAAATCATACAGGTAACAGGCATTAACCTATGGAAACAAGTTTTGAGCACAAGGGCACCCGTTCGAGAATGTCTGCAATTCTTTTCATTGGCGCAGTCATTCTCACAACCTTGCTCATATTATTAACCTTTATAATTAGTGACGTACAAGCTCAACAGACCCCAACCGTCTCGTTCCGGAGCACATCTATTGATGTCTCAGAAGGAGCAGGCCAAGTTCAGGTTGTGGTGCAATTACTTGATCCTGATAATGTATTGGCAACAGGCGCTACACCTACAGTAAATTATGAGTCGTTTTTTGGGTCAGCCTCAGGTGCAGATTACACAACTGTTAGTGGTTCTTTAACTTTTCAAAAACCCACGGTAATGACAAGAACCATTACCATCAATATCACCAATGACAGCATCGATGAACCCACTGAATTTTTCTATCTTGATCTGAGCAATCCTTCGTCAAACGTAGTCTTAACCACCCCCTATCGAATTCAAATCAACATCATTGATAACGATGACCCCCCTGCTCCCACAGCAACGCCGGGTGGCATCATCTATTTAGATGCATACGAGCCAAACAACACCTTTGCCCAAGCGTATTCTGTTGGTGTGGGGGCATCTATATGCAACATCACATTTTGGCCTGCGGGCGATATAGACTACTTCTACTTCTTTGCCAAACAAGGCCTAACTTATCAGGTATTCACAAAGGATTTATCCCCTGGCATTGATACAGTGCTAACTCTATATGACTCATCAGGCAATCAAATTGCCTACAACGATGATGTTGGTGAAATTGGGACAGTCCGTTCTCAAATTCAGTTTAAGGCTGGGGCTAACGGTTTCTATTATGCCAAAATCACAAATAAAAACCCTGCTGATGCAACCGGGAAAACTTATTGTTTTGAAGTGATTGAAGTGGCTCCGCCTACCGCTACACCATCCCAAACACCAGTCGC
>JACSSI010000119.1 GCA_014879345.1 Anaerolineae bacterium
ATTTTCTTCAGCCACATCTCGCTGCTCTTGAGCTTCTGCTTCGGCAGTAGCCCGCAAATCGGCATCAGCCATGGCAGCTTCTTGAGCGGCAACGGCCGTTGCCGCACTCTGTTCTGCTTCAATACGCAATTCCTCAGCAATACGGGCATTATTAGCGGCCGTCATCTCGTTTTGCTGGGCGACAGCGCCATTACGCGCCGCCCAAAACGCAGCCACCATTGCTAACAAGAAGACAACCAACAGCGCCACCGCCAGACGTGCCAGGCGTTTAGCTGAACGAGAACTTTCTTCGGCCCGTTCTCGCTCCGCTTCCGCGAGAGCGCGTGCCTGATCCAGTTCCCGTTGACGCACAGCTTCTTTCTCCGCCTGTTCTCTGTGAACGGCCGTTGCACTGGCATCAATAAACGCCTGTTCCAGCACATTTAAATCTGCATATTGCAGCGCTTCTTCCAAAAGCAAGCCGCGCAAAAGCAGTGAATCAGGTCGTCCGATTGCTTGCCACTGCTCGGTCGTCGTGGCTAAACGCAGCCGCTGCCGCTGTGCCACACGAGATTCTTCAATCCAGCCAACAAACCGGGGCCAGATACGAGCCAACGATTCATGTGCCAGCCCTACTTGATCATTTTCCGGTGTCGTGCCAGGGATCGAACGCAGCAAGCGAGCATCCTGTAACTTGGCAAGTATGCGTTCAAAGCGTTCCAGAGGTACATCAATATCTTTATAAAGTTTGCCTCTTAAAATACGGTCAGCCGTGATTCGTCGTTCCACAGTGGGACGGACAATCCCCAGAAAAATCTTTTTCGCAGTCTCTTGCCCTTCCGATGACAAACTATCATAAGAAGCGTCAGCACTATTGGCTAAGGCATCTTGCCCGCCGCCAATACGCCGGTAAGCCTCCCAGGTCACGCGGTTGTGGTCTCGGTTTTCCCACAGTTTCAACAGCGTAAATTGCAGCAGCGGCAGTGCCGCCGATTTACCAAGCACCTCACCAATCATTTCATCAACAAGATTGTCTTCAAATTTCAGGCCAACCAGTTCGGCCGGGTTCTCAATAACTTCCCGCATTTCGTTGGCTTTCATGGCCGTCACACGCACTTGTGCCTTTTCATACTCAGACTGCAAGGCGGGAATTTGCACCAATTGGCTCTCTAAATCAGCCCGCATGGTGATGATGACAGTGTGCCGCGTATTGGGCATTTGGATGAGATTGAGCAAGGTCAGAATAAAGGCACGTTGTTTGTGCTCATCTTCGCAAACGGTAAACAACTCTTCAAACTGGTCGATGACCAAAACGGCCGGTTCCGAGCCATCCTGGTCAATCAAATTCACCAAATAGGTGGAATCTGCTTCGCTGCGAACTTTGACAGCTTCTAGCCACTGCTCTGAGTCAATATCTTTAGGCTTGAGCACATAAGCCAGGCTGGCTTGCGGATCAGCACCAGGGATGACGGGAGGATAATAGCGCCAAGTTTTGCTGCCATGCAGGGCGCCCTCTTTCATTCTGGGGACCAAACCAGCTTGAGCCACAGATGATTTACCGCTGCCAGATGGCCCCACGATGGCTAAGAAGCGACTGTATTTCAGCTTTTCAATCATTTCCGCAATCAAGGAATTGCGGCCAAAAAAGAGCGCGTGTTGGGTAACGCTGAATGTTTGCAACCCAAGATAGGGGCATAAGGAATCGTCTAGTTCGGGAGCAAGGGAGGGATCGTAAGCCACCAGGGTGGTTTCAGAAGCTTTGCGCCTGGCATGGTACAGTTCATTACCCCAATAATCAACAAGGTTTTGTGCCTGCCAGCGATCGCTGCGTGCGTCTAGTAAAATACCAGTAGCTACCCCGCGCTGCACGAATATATCAACTTCATCTAGGAATTCAGTAGTTTGTCCATCTTTGCCGCGACGTTCTAGTAGTTTACGGTGATTACTGCGAAGTGCCGTCAGCGATGTAAACGGCTCGATTTGTTCCATAAACAGCGTTTCTCCTGACCTGCTGCCAAGATATTGAAGGTACCGCGATTTTTTGAACCGCTATTAAGCCAACTTTTCGCGGTTTACCTGCTGTATGTCTACTCCTGGCAGTGGCTGTGCCGGTATGCACACAACGACAGAATCATACGGCAATCAATGCTAAACATCAACCTTTTTACTATCAACCATTCACAATTCACCTATGTTTTGGTAAACTGGCAACCTTTATTCATTATCAGGCTGTTCATGGGGATTTGATGTCTTTTGCCTGATCAATTTCGGAAGGAAATGTAGTCGTATGCCAGTTGTCTGGTTTATTCGTCACGGAGAGAGCGAGTCAAACGCCAATCTCAAAACAACACACCCCGCTGAATCTGCTTTGACTGCGCAGGGATATGAAGAAGCGATTAAAGTACCTCCGGTCATCACGCAGCAGCCTGATTTGATTGTGGTTTCTCCCTATTTGCGTGCCAGGCAAACGGCCGTTCCCACCATCGAAAAGTTCCCCAATACAGCCGTTGAAACCTGGCCGGTTGAAGAATTCACCTACCTCCACCCTGGCGAATATGAAGACACAACCGGAGCCGAACGCTGGCCAGCTGCCAAAGCATACTGGGAAGGAAACGACCCCCAGTTGAAGCATGGCGGCGCTGGCGAATCTTTTGTTGAACTCATGGTTCGCGTGCAGGCTCTGCAAACCCGACTGGCGCAGCATCCGGCTGATTTTATCGTTATGTTTAGTCATGGCCTGTTTCTACGGGCTGTTTTACACAGCAACATCGTGGGGTCATATGAAGCCACAGCCTTGCAAATGGAACGATACCGCCACTTTGTTTGGGCTGTGCATATGCCGAACTGCGCCATTCTTAAAGCCACCATCGCTGCCAACGGCCGTTTCACTTTCTCCGGCTACGATACCATCCATCTGACAGATTAAGGACCTGAACAGCTATGTCCTATGGTTCTCTCACCCTCCAACTACCCAACGGCGAAACGGCCGTTGTGGACCTGACCATCTCAGAAGTTGTACTCGGCCGGTCGCGGCAGGCCACCATACACCTGAATGACGACCTCGTGTCCAAACGCCATGCACGCCTCACCGTCAAGCCAGATGGGGTATGGCTGGAAGATTTAGCTGCCACAAACGGCACTTTCATCGACGGCGAACAAATTGCCGCCCATCAACCCATACAAATCCGCCCTGGGCAAACCGTGCAAATCGGAGACACCCTGTTTCAATATGCCCCACCCTATGTGGCTCTGAATGCCGCCAAACCGATTGAATTTGAAGCACCACCGGCCACCATATATAAAAAAAGAGAAGCTGCCGAGCCTGCCTGGCGCAAACCGCTCATCCTCATCATTGCAGGACTGATGATCGTGCTGCTGTGCGGCCTCATCACCTTTTCTGCCTGGTGGTTCAGCGCAGGGCGCAAGGCTGGCAGCGAGGGTATGCCCGCCAACGGGGTTCCCCTGACAGGCACGGTGGTGCTGGAAGCCTGCCCGGAACTGCCCATGACGGCCGTTTCCCCTGAAAATGCCGCCTATCAACTGATTCCTTTCCTCGACTTGCCCTTTGCTTACGGCAGCACGCCTGCCACCTTCCGCCAGGCGATGCAGCGCACACAAGCTGGTGGGCGTGTGAACGGCTTCTTCGACCATCTGTACCCGCTCTATCCCTCACCGCGCCAGCCGGGCGCAGTTTTTGGACTGGAACCAGCAGAACCCCTCGTTGGCGAACACACCCTGCTCTTCACCGGCCAGCTCAACAACACAGATAATTTTAGCGGCCACCCCGGCTACGATTTTGCCCCTGAAGACCCGCGCCAAACGACAACGGCCGTTTTGGCCGCAGCCAATGGCATCATCACCGAAGTCGGCACAGACGAATCGGGCGCCAACTACGTCAAACTGGTGCACATGGTGCAAGACGTGGGCAGTTTCCAGACCATTTACTGGCATCTGGAACCAGACCAGTTCTTTGCCCAAACCAACGCTAAAATTGGCGAATCGGTCCTGGCCGGTACACGGCTGGGTACGATGGGTAACAGCGGCTGGGGGCCAGGTATCCAACTGCATTTTGAAGTACGTTATGATGGAGATGGAAACGGCCGTTTTACCCTGGACGAAGCCATCGACCCCTTTGCCTATTTACCCAGCCCCGCCTATCCCCAAGACCCCTGGAGCCAAACCACCACCTTCACAAACGGCCGTGGCGAGCCATACAGCCACACCGGGCAGCCCAGCCGGTATCTATGGCGTTACACCAACGGCATTTTGGCGCAGGTAGGCGAACATGGCGGTGGTCTCATCCAGGGGCAGGTAGACACCGGCCTGAACCAGACAAGTTTGTGTGCGCCAGCAGGCAGTTTACCGGCGGGAGGAACCGTAGCCCTGGCCTGGGCACCTGATCCGGTTGACGTGCCAGAGCGCAGCGGCGTTGGCTTAAGCTGCCAACTGAGTGTGACTGGCAGCAGCGGCGAACAAGTCACACAGTTTGCCCAGCCAGTGCGCCTGGAAATACCGCTAAACGCTGCCGATTTAAGCCAGGTTCGTGCCGAAACCCTCGCCATCTACTGGCAAGATGCGGCCGGCGAAACGTGGCAAGCACTGCCCACCTTGATTGACGAAACCCAAAACATCGCCGCCGTAAACATAAATCGACCGGGGGCTTGTGCCTTACTGGGCGAACCCACAGCCGACACAGCCGCACCCGTTTCCACCATCGACGTCACTGGCGCAACTGGCGTCGGCGATGCCTGGTATGAAGCCGTCACCATCACCATTAACAGCAGCGAAGATGCCGCCCAAATTGAATACAGCCTGGATGCAGGCGCGACCTGGCAGCGCTACACCGCCCCGTTTACGCTCGAACCAAATGGTGAACCCCTGCCACCGCGCAGCGAACCCGTGGAAGATTTTGGCAGTGGCCCAGGCCACTTTCTGGTTTTGGCAGCCGCCACCGATAATGACGGCAACCGGGAAAATCCCCCCGCTTTCCGCCACATTATTATTGACCCGTCTAAAAATCCAGCCAACGCTGGTGAAGCCACGCCCACCCCAACGCCGCCATCGGAAACAGATGGTGCCTGCGCTCCGACGATAACGGTGTTGGCCGAGTTCGGTGTCAATGTGCGCCGTGGGCCAGGTTTGGAGTATGGCATCGTCACTACCCTGCCTCAAGGTGATACTGCGCCTATTATTGGCCGCAATCAAACAGGTAGTTGGTGGCGGTTAGACCTGGATGTGGGTACGAGTGCTGAGTATTGGGTTTCTGATGATGTGGTTGACGCGGCTTGTGCGGCTGAGGTGCCGGTGGTAGCAGCACCCCCACTGCCGACAGCCACGCCCACTTCAACGCCTACGGCCACCTCCACCCCCATGCCGACAGCGACGCCCACGGCTACACCAACCGCCACGCCCACTGGCGACCCGGATGGGTTAGCACCGGTTGTGACAGTTGGGCACGCACCTACTACACCTGATGAAAGCGAGACGGTGGCGTTCACGGCACAAGCTTCAGATAAGAGCGGCGTAGTGCGGATTGAAGTTTGGGTGCAGGCACCTGGGGAAACGGATTTGGTGCGGCGCAAGGTGTGTGAGGATGTGACGGTGTGTTTGTATCAGGCTGGGCCTTATTCTGCTGGTGACGGTGAGTATCGGGCGTTTGCCTGGGATGCGGCAGGTAATCAGGGGGTAACGGCCGTTATGCCCTTCACTGTTATCGCGTCATCCTATCCCTAATCTCAGGCGCAACGCGCTTTAAAATTTGTCACGCCACAGGGTAGAAATGTCTGCCTAAAAGCGTTACAATCTTTTTGTGCTTCCGAATTTAAACCCAAAATAGGAGAGTGAAACGTGGCTGAAGAAACGAAATCAAGCTTTGATAAGCTATATGAGAAGATTGAGAATGCTGTCAGTGATCTGACGACGCTGAAGGTGATAACGGCCGTTGGTGATGTAGATGTCAGCCAAACGGCCGTTGACCAGAACGGCAAAAAGCAAACCACTCGAGGTGAAACCTACCAGAACGCCAAAGCCATCCTGAGCACCATCGACCTGATTGATGGTGATATCAGCACCGTCATGGACGAAGCCTTTGTCAATGACCCCGCTTATGCCAGCATCCGTGATGAACATTTGAACCGCCTGCAAAATGCCCAGGACATCGTCGATAAGAATATAAAAACCTTGCTGGGCATGGTCAAAACCGTCGGCGACATCCTCAAAGAAATTAACACCCAAAAAGCCAGTCAACCTTAATGATTAATGGTTGAATAACTTAATTGTTGAATTGTTAATGGAGCCTGCTTGCTGCATACCCATTAACAATTCAACCGTTCAACAATTCAAAAATTAATTGTTATGGAGGCCGTTCATGGCAGATAAAGACCCGGGCAGCACCCTTTCAACCGTTTCCGACCAGTTCACCAACATCGCCCAAGACCTCTTTAACATTGAGGTCAACATTATCTTGCGAAATAATATCACCGCGCAGAAAATGCCTAATCCCAGGCATGCCTTGCTCGACATCGGCAAAGAGTATTGCAAGGCGTTGGATGAGATGGAAGTATGGCGGCGGCATTATTACAGCCAAAAATCTGAAGAGCAAGCACAGCCGTCTGATGATGCGCTATTTGAAGTCATGCGGCGTGAGTTTGGTTATCTGACAGAAGATGAAGGCAGTGCTCAAAATATTGATATGGCAAATTATGAGCGACGAGTGTCCCATAATGTCAGTGATGAACTGGGTGGGTTTGATGCCTTTGACGTGCTTCGCAATTGGGCTGACAGCTTTATGGATGACCTGGCAAAAGATATTTATCTCAGTCCCGAGCAGTTATCTATCTTGCCCCGCATCAAGGATAACGCTGATCTCATTAAGGGGATGTACAGCTCCATCTGCCGTCGAGATCCCGTGTTGAATGACCCGAAAAAACCGCCTGAAAAAAATCTGGCTAAACGGCTGGAACTGATGCCCGAAGACAAAATGAATCCTAACACGGTTGTTAAACTGAGTAAGGAAATTGATCCTGCCCATACGATTGATTTGACGAATGAGTACACACGCTCAGATTTGGTGAACAAAGCTGGCATCCAGCCGCTGCCTTTGCGTGATTCAGAAATGGTGATGATACGCAAGGTGTGGGAACTGGGTACAGAGGTCATTGCTATGCAGACGATTGTGCAGGTAGATGGGGATGTGATTACGCGGCTCAATCCGATTTATTTAGACGAGACTACCTATCCCAGATTGCATGATTACCACAATAAAGGGGTTAACATTGCTTTAGAGCATTGGTCTAGTTTGGTGAATGTGGCGAAGGAACTGATTATTGCTACCGCAAGGGGCATTTCAGGCAGGTTGAGCGAATAAGTATGTGGCGGGATTTGCGTGATCTGCTTGAGATGTATTGGGCAGGCGGGTTGGTGATTATGACGGGTATGGATGGGGCTGAAATGGAAACGGCCGTTCCCCTTCCCTCTGCCGCCGACATCACCAAAACCTACAGCCACACCGGTATCCGCACCACCATCCAATTCGATTCAGACTATATCACCGTCATCACCCCGGCTGTCTTGCAGCAGCCCCAAATCTGGCAGCAACATATAGAGCTTGTCCATGCCAAACTAGCTGTGCTAGACAAACTGCGCACCTGGGCGCAAAAAAGTTGGATGTTGTTCCTGCTTATTCCAATTGCCTGGTTTGGGATGGATTTTGCGAACGTTAACTCGCCAGATGAAGCGTGGCAGCTTATTTATCCAATGCTTCTGAGCGCAGTCATCGTTTGGGGACGGAAATGGCTTTTGCGCATCCTGCAAAAAACTATCTTGCCGTTGATCATGAAGGCAGTTAGCTGGTTTGTGCAGCGCAAATTCAGGCAATTTGTAGGCGCTCACCATAAGCAGGACGCCCCTTAGGCAAAGTTCACACTTAAGCCACGATCCATGAACAAGTGAAGCACGACGACTTGTTTTTTAATCCCAGGCGTAACTACTAAGTCTCTCGAGAAAGACCTGTCAGGTTTGGCCTTGATAGCTATTTATCACTCGAGTAAACCTGACAGGTCTGGCTGAGTAGTTACTCCCAGGCTGTTATCTCGTCCAAAGCCGCTTTTTCTTCAACAGATAGCTCAATACTTGCCCCTGACATCGTGTCAGTAAGCTGATCAAGGTTGTTAGCCCCAATAATGGCGGAGGAAACGGTGGGATTTGCCAAAATCCAGGCGATAGCGGTTTGAGCAACGGTAGCATTGTGACGTTTGCCAATTTCTTCCAGCTTGTCTACGGCAGCAAAACCTTGCTCATTCATGTATCTGTTTTTGACACCATCGGCGCGTACAGAATCGGGAACGGCCGTTTCACGACGATATTTGCCTGTGAGAAAACCACCTGCTAACGGGCTGTATGGAATGACACCAATACCTTGATCTGCACAGACAGCTTGCAGCTCCCGCTCAAACTCAGCACGATAGACATAGCTGTAATGCGGTTGAAGGCTGTCGAATCGCGCCAAATCCTTCACATCACTAAGCCAAAGCGATTTCATAAGCAGCCATGCCGGATAGTTGGAACAGCCGATGTAACGTACTTTGCCGGAGTGCACTAAATCCGTCAGAGCTGAGAGGGTTTCTTCCAGCGGCGTTTCTTCATCCGGCCAATGCACCTGATAGAGGTCGATGTAGTCGGTTTGCAGGCGGGTGAGGCTTTCTTCAACGGCCGTTATGATGTGAACACGAGACAGACCCTGGTCATTGGGACCATCTCCCATCTGCCCGCGTACCTTGGTAGCCAGCACAATGTCCTGGCGGCGCAGATTACTCTGCTGGAGCCAGCGTCCAATGATTTCTTCGCTAACACCCCCATCGTTGCCTTCCACCCAGCGCGAGTAAACGTCGGCTGTGTCGAAGAAGTTGCAGCCAAGCTCAACCGCTTTGTCCATGACGGTGCAGGATTCAGCTTCGTCAGCTGACCAACCAAACTGCATGGTGCCCAGGCAAATGGTAGATACTTTAAGGCCGGTACGGCCCAGGTTACGATAGTTCATGGAAATCTCCTTGACCGATGCGCCCGCGAATTAAATATTTGACTAAATTCTTTAGGTTATGGACAGGTGGGGCTGCTGCTATCGGCCGTTGCAATATTACCATCTAATTGCCAACTGACACTATTGGGGTCTTGGAAATTCGTTGTCACAACGTTTGTATAAGCACCAGGATTAAAAGTGGATGGCTGTCCTAGATGAGGGGGATCTGGCACAAATGTGTTATTGGGGCCAACGGGTATATTGACTGCAAAACCATTATCATTACGGTACCCGAAGTTGGCAACATACCAACCACCACCACCATCAACGACGCATACGCTTGGCACAACTGATACGACTGTGGGGTCTGGTGTATCTGTAGGAACGGGTGTGTCGGTAGGTATTACTGAGCGGATAACCGTAAAATTGAGGATAAATGTTGTGCCTGGGGTGGTTGCATCAATATAGGGTTCAAACGTAAGTGTATAGGACCCCGGAACAAAATTGTAGGGATGATAGTCAAAAAGATCGTTGCCTGGGAAAGTATAGGGATAATAGTATTCTGTATGAGAACGAGTTGCTGTCCCTGTGAGTGTAACATCAACATGATGAGCATACTGCGGATTCAAGGTCGCTGCAATATTTAAATTTTCGGTAGGCAGCAAAGTTAGGTCTAGGGTTATGCCATCGGGCATAGTTTCATAACCAGGAATAACAGTATCTGTATCTGTATTCATGAGCGCTACGCTTAAAACACGCAACCTTTCCGGAGTAGGTGTGTGGGTTGGTGTGTGAGTAGGCGTATTTACAGGCGTGCTGGTAGCGGTCGGCGTTTTGGTAGTTGTCGGCGTTTTGGTTGCAGTGGCTGTCGCTGTCGATGGTTTGGGCGGTTTCGATGTGGCAGTTGGCACTGGCGTATGTGTCCAGGTGGCAGTAGGCCACGGCGTGGTCGTTTGGGTGGGTGAAGGCCAGGGTGTGGAGGAGGCGGTTGCTGTGGTCAAGCGGGTACTGGTTGCTGTAAATGCAGGGGTGTTGGTCGCTGACGGCATCGGGGTTGTGGTGGGTGTGGCTGAGGCATTTTGGGTAGGAACGGCCGTTCCCGGCGCATTCATC
>JACSSI010001195.1 GCA_014879345.1 Anaerolineae bacterium
AGTCAAGTTTGGTCATTTTGTTTTTGCTCTTGTTCGGCTAAATAGGCATCAACGGCCGTTTGCACGCTGGGGTAGAAATGTTCTGAAGGGATTGTTTCTTCCAGTCCACCCCGAATCATGACGTTTAGCACTTGTTGTTTGACGCGGGCAATTCGCAGTTCAATGCCTTCGCCATCCAGCTGTTTTTTGAGCTCGCTTAAGGTGATAACGGCCGTTGCGTCAATACTATTTATCGATTCGCAGTCAAGCACTACAACTTTGGGCGGGGTGGCTTCAGCAGCAATGGCCCTTTGTGCGGCTATCACAAAATCATGGGAATTTGCAAAGAACAGAGAGCCATCAAACCGTAAAATAAGCAAGCCGGGATAAGTTTCCCCTTCTGGATAATGGTCCAGGCTGCGGTAAATGGCTGTTTCCGGCACCTTTCCTAAGACAGACGTGTTGCGTTGTTTTGTACTCGCCAACAGTGCGATGAGACCCAGAAAAGCTGCCAACAAAAGCCCCTCCAGCAAACCGAAAGCCAGTACCCCTAACATTGCCACAATAGCAGTCACATAATCCAGAGTGGTAATGGCACGGTATTTTGTAATCTTCCTGAAGTTGATATTTTTCCACACGGCATGGATGACGATAGCGCCTAGAGTCGCTTCAGGTAAATTGTAGAAAAGTCCGGTCAGGGCAACGGCCGTTATCAAAACAGCCACCGCTGCCACCAAAGAAACCATCTGTGACTTAGCGCCTGACCCATCAGCTGCGGCCGTGCGTGACATACTGCCATCAACCGTAAATGAGCCGCTAAAACTAGAGCCTAAATTAGAAGCTCCAATAGCGATAAGCTCCTGATTGGCATCCACCTCATACCCATATTTTGTAGCATATGCGCGGGCAATAGCCACCGATTCAGCAAAAGCTACCAGCGCCACTCCCACCGCTCTTGGCGCAATCGTAAACAATATTTTCCAGTCCATCCCTTCCGGAATACCAAAATTGGGCAATCCGGCTGGAATTTCTCCTACAATATGAATCCCCATTGCCTCAAAATTGAAGAAAGTGGAAGCGGCAATGGCTAAGAATAATACAATGAGGGCAGAAGGTAATTTGGGTGTGTACTTGTGTAAGACAAATAACAAAGCCAAACTTACACCGCCTACAATCAAAGTTGGAATATCAGTTTCATTAAGATGGGCAACAAATTGGAGCAGATCTGGCACAAACTTGTAGCCATCTGGCTCATAGCCTAAAATTTTATCTAGCTGCCCTACTGCAATTGAAATAGCCACACCAACCACGAACCCATCTAGCACGGGACGAGAAAGAAAATCAGCCAATACACCCAGTTTTAGAAACCCGCCAATGATCAACAAGACACCAACCATGAAGGCTAGTGCAATCGTTAGTAAAACAAATTCTTCACTGCCAACCGCCACACCGACACTAACAATCACGCTAAAAGAGAGCGCTGCCACGGCCGAACTCGGCCCTACATCAAGATGCTTTGATGTGCCGAAGATAGCATAAGCAATCAAAGCCAACGGCGCGGCATACAATCCCGTTTCTGGGGGCATACCGGCAATACCAGCGTAAGCCATTGCCTCAGGGACAAGCAGCGCCCATAGCGTCAGCGCGGCA
>JACSSI010000120.1 GCA_014879345.1 Anaerolineae bacterium
AGCTCGTTTGCGTGATAATCGGATGCCGCCTGGCTGGGAGTTTGATATTGAAGAGACGAATCGGGATGGCCCGATGGTTCAGGCGGGCGTTGTAGTGAATGACGAGGCAGTCGTTCCAGTAAATGGTGAGGTAGAAGCTATGCCAGATACGATTGTGCTGGCGGCTGAAGCACCTGAACCACCACCTTTGCCAGACCCAATCGTGAGTGAGACGATTCAACAAGCCAATTACTCTATCATGTTCCTGGTTTTATTTGGCGGCATTACCCTGGTATTTGGTATAGGCATGGCTTTTGTGTTTGGGAACCAATTATCCAAACCAAAAGATAACGTCTCTAAAACGGTGGATGCATTGGCACTTCTCTTTGCTATTTTAGCGGTGATAACGGCTGCCTTACTCTTACATGGCTTGGAAACCGGAACCTTCACAAAAACCGTTACCATTACGATTGATTCGCCATTCCCTGTGGAGGTGGCTCCGGTCATTCCAGCGGTTGCAGAAGTTCGCGTTGAAGAATGGCAGGCGGAGATTCCAAAGGCTTATGCTGACCTGGAAAACCCGTATGCCGACGATCTCGAAGCGGCGCAGTTAGGCCAAATGGTATTTGATGCTCATGATTGTTATGAATGTCATGGGGAAAAATTGCAGGGGGATGGACAGTTTAGCGCGGGTTTGATGCCGAAGCCGATTAACCTGACCGATCCACAGTTGATGAATCTGCCGTTTATGACAGATACATATCTGTTCTGGCGGATTAGTGAAGGGGGTTCTCATGCCCCATTCTTGTCGGCGATGCCTGCCTGGAAACATACGATTTCAGAAGATGCGCGTTGGCAGTTGGTAACGTTTATTCGCAGTCAAACAGCGAATGAAGCTGTGGATGAAGGTGAACAAGCAGCTATCGCGATTATTGAGAAGTCTGGTTGTTTTGCCTGTCACCGGCTGGAACATATTGGGCGCGGCGGCAAAATTGGCCCGCCCTGGTCTGAACTGCCGGAGGTTGCCAGCACCCGTCAAGACGGTCTGTCTGCGGCTGATTATGTGCGTATGTCGATTATCGATCCGGCAGGGTTTATTGTGCCTGGATATGAGGAAGCGAGTGCCATGCCGCCTGATTTTGCTGAGAAGTTGTCGGAGGAAGAGATTGATCTTCTGGTTGAATATCTGTTGAATTTGCCAGATGATTAGGGCTGTTCACAAAGTAGGGTAAAGGCTGGAGATTAGAGATTGGGGATTACTTTGCTCAAATCTCCAGTTTTTTTGTTCTCAGGGAGTTTGGTGTGGCTGGTTCTAGGCAGTTGAAGGTGTTGGCTGGTGGCTTGCTGCTGGGGCTGTTGATTCTGGCGGCATGTGGACAAGTGGTGGGGGAAACGGCCGTTTCCCCCCCACCTATCACCCAACACCCACAACCCACACATGAACCGGTTGCCCTTGATGTGCGTGACTCTGAGACGGCGCCTAGGCTGCAATGGCAAGTTGATCCGGGCGCAGGCATGAATGCGCCGGCACAGGTTGCGGGTGGTAATGTGATCGTGGCGACGGAAACGGCCGTTCTCGCCTATCATCCACAAACTGGCGCAGAAGTGTGGCGGGTGACGCCTGAACGTGGTGTCTGGTCACGCTCCCTGGCTGGAAACGGGCGGATGGTAGCTGTGGGCATACCAGGCGGCTTGCTTGCTTTGGATGCAGTTGACGGTACACAGTTATGGCAAACCGATATGGTTGGGGAAGTTTTATGGCCGCCGTTGGTTACAGAAACGGCCGTTTACGTGGGTACTGCTTTTGTTGGCCCTGGTGTCGAGCCTGATCCAGATGGGAAAAGCTGGATTTATGCGTTAGATGCGCGTGATGGGGCTGTGCATTGGTCAGTGGAAACTGAAACGTATGCGTTGACCACACCTGCCGTTGCTGAAAACAGATTGGTGGTGGGTGGCAGCTTTTTGGCCGGCGACGATGTGGAAGAAGGAGGTGGCTTACGTATCTACGCCTTTGACCGCACAGAAGGTACAACGCTTTGGCATGTTGATTCGCTGGATGGCTTTATCAAGTCATTGGCGGTTGATGAGTATGTCACCTTTTTGGCCTATACCGATATGCTCTACGGTTTGAATGTGGCGGATGGCACACTTGCCTGGAAATATCCCACTGAAAACTGGTCGCCTGGGTTTGTGGCAGATGAACATGTGGTTTATCTGGGCAGTGATAATGCGTTTGTTCATGCTGTGGATGGAAGCACGGGAACGGCCGTTTGGCGGCAGCCATTAGCAGGTGTTTTCAATAGTCCCCGTTCACGCCCCGTACTTGCAGGAGATAAACTCTATTTTCAGAGCAATGATAACCAGATTTATGCCCTCAAAAAGGAAAATGGCAGCCTTGTTTGGCACACGGAACCAGAACCTCGGTCTCGTGTTTCTCTAGCTCTGGGCGAGGGCTTTCTCTTTTTGACGGGTCAGGATGGGGTGTTATACGCTTATGCACCGGATTGATCTGTTCTGTAACCTCCTGTGGATGCCCGCCTTCGCGGGCATGACACGATTATCGGTTTATTTTTTTAAGTGCCATAAGCCGTCTCTACGAACTTGTTAGTCAGGCATTGAGAACGGCCGTTTGCAATAGCTTCATCGAATCATAAGGGCGCAACACGTCACTGGCGCCCATTGCTTTTCCCACATGGGGCGGCAAGCTCATCCGGCTGTGTATCACAACCTTCACATGGGGCCAGGAATTTGTGATATGGGCAGTTGCTTCAAAACCATCCATATGAGGCATAAGAAAATCCATCACAACCACATCTGGCTGCACTTCTTCTATTAAACTAATGGCATCCAAGCCATTCTCAGCTTCCCCAATCACTATAACATCTGGCACTTGCGTGAGTGCTAAATTAATTACTCTTCTGGTTATTTCATGATCATTTACGATAAGTACACGTTTCATGAGTCACCTTACTGGAAGGGCATTGTCAGCAATGCATTACATGCTTGAATGATTTCGCCTGGGTCTACAGGTTTTAACAAATAATCTTTTGCTCCATTTCTCAGAACCTTTGCCCGAAAATTCAAATTATCTATCGAAGAAATAACCACGATATTCATGGATGCGTATCGGTATCTTACAAATGATAAAAACTTCATCCCCTCGTGATAAGGGGTGCGCAAATCGAGAAAAAGAAGGTGAAATTGTTTGTCGTGTAATAACGCTGTGGCATTGTTGAGGGCTGTCGATTCCACGCGATAACCAGCATATTCCAAAATGCTTGCCATTGAAATACGAAGGTTTTTGACATCACTCACAATTAAAACACAAGGTTTTACCATAAAACAAATCCCTTCTATTAAGTATGCAAAAGCAACAAAAAGTAACGGGCATTTTAGAACGGGTTTATTTTGGTCATAATAAGAAACGGCCGTTCTCTTCCCAAAGAACGGCCGTTTCCCAACAACTCTTTTTTCAAGCGCGGTTTGCTTAACCACCCAAAATAATAGGCAGGTACACCATAAATTTAATCGTAATCACCATGTCAGCGGCAGCGGCGGCATAGCCCGTGCCGTCAGAGCCATTCCAACTAAAGGTGGCTGTGCCGCTCCAATCAGTATCTGGCACAAAAGTGAGCATGGCTAGAGAGGCTGCCGGTATTTCCTGGTTGAGGTTAACGGCCGTTCCATTCAGCAGCAGTTCACCATTGTTGGGCAGCGACACAATTTTCACTGTAGTCAGCGTATCTCCATCAATATCAGAAAAGACCCTTTCAAAATCGGCCGCCTTAAACAACAATGTCTCATTGGGAACACCCTGAACAGCACCATCGGTAACAGTGGGCAGATCGTTGACTGGTGTCACCGTAATCATAAACGTTTGTGGCACTGAGGTGTCTTTACCCCCGTTGGCTGTCCCGCCATCATCTGACAGCGTAACCGTGATGGTGGCACTGCCATTCATATCGGGGGCGGGGGTAAACATCAAATCGCCGCTGCTGCTATCAATTGAGGGCTGCGCAGAAAACAACGCACTGTTGTCATTGATGGTGCTGAAGGTGAGCTGTTGCCCCGTTTCAGTGGGAGAACCAGGGTCTATATCGGCCGCAAAGCCAGTCACAGTCTGGGCTGCGGCATCTTCCGCCACAGTTTGGTCTGCCCCCAGCGTGAATGTGGGGGCATCATTGATGAATGTAACGGTGATGTCAAAGGTCTCAACGGCTGAGGTATCGTCGCCGCCATTGGCTGTGCCGCCATTGTCGCTCAAGCTAACCGTAATAACGGCCGTGTCACTGCCGCCGCCAACAGCGGTGAACGTTAAATCACCATTCGTCAGATTGATACTGGGCAGTTCAGTAAACATGGCGTCGTTATTGGTGGAAATGTCAAAAGTTAGCGTTTGCCCGCTTTCATCTGGAGGGCCAGCGCTGACGGGGTCTGCCCAGCCGGAGATAGTGCTGCCCAATGCCGCAAATTCTTCATCAACGACCACATCGCCGCCGTTGGTGAAAGCAGGTTCATCGTTAACGGCCGTTACCGAAATCACAAACGTTTGCCCACTGGACGTATCCTCGCCGCCAAACGCCGTGCCGCCGCTGTCCTGCATCACCACCGTCACCGTGGCACTGCCGTTGGCATTGGCCGCCGGGGTATAGGTTAAATTACCATTGGCGGCTACCGCAGGCAGCGCAGAAAAGAGCGCATCGTTATCGGTGGAAATATTAAACTGCCAGGTTTGGCTGTTTTCGTTAGCGGGGCCAACCGACATGCCCGTTGCCCAGCCGGGTATGCTCTGCGCCCCGGCATCTTCCAACACGGTATCATCGTCCCCCTTGGTAAAGGAGGGGGCATCATTGACCGGGTTAATGACAATATTAAAAACGGCCGGGGCGGAGGTATTGTCGCCGCCGCCATTATCAGACAAGGTAACAGTCACAACGGCCGTTCCAAATAAATCTGGCGCGGGCGTAAAAAGCAAATCACCACTGGTTTCCTTGACCTCAAGGCCGGTTATCAACAACGGTGAATCGGTACTGGCGCTAAAAGAGATAGTTTGATCCTCATATGGCCCTTCCGTGATATTGGTTGCCCATGCCGGGATTGTGGTAGCGCCAGCATCTTCATTGGCTGAGACATTCCCGGCATTGTCAAAACTGGGAGCATCATTCACGGCATTGATGGTAATCGTAAACGTTTGCGCGGCCGAGGTATCTTCGCCGCCGTTATCTGTGCCGCCATCATCGTGCACGCGCACCGATACCGTTGCAGAACCAAAGCGGTTGGCCGCAGGCGTGAACGTTAGTTTGCCGCTGCCATCAATGGCTGGCTGCCCTGAAAACAGAACGATATTGTTATTGGATACCAGAAAATCAATCGTTTGCGCCCCTTCGTTTGGTCCGGCATCATAGCTGGTAACAAAGTTCGTGACAGACTGTGCGCCAGCATCTTCAGAGATAGTTTGATCTGGATTGGTCTTGAGGGTGAAGGAAGGTACATCATTGATATTGTTGATGGTGATGTTCACAACCGCATCCACAACTGCATAAGCCAGACCATCAGTCCCATTCCATGTGAAACTGGTAGTACCAAACCAATTTGCCGTCGGTGTAAACGTCAGATTGTTTAGACTGGCAGCCGCTATTTCATCATTGATGCTGACCGTGTTGCCACCGTGTTTTAAGACGCCATTCGTTGGCAGAGAAGTTATTTTTACTTTGGACAGGGTATCGCCATTCACGTCGGTGAAGCTGTTTGAGAAGTCTGTGCGGCTAAACAGCAGGTCATCATCTTCATCGCCCGTTTTGTTGACAGGGGACAAGGTAGGGGGCGTGTTGTGTGATTCATAGCGAGCCAGGGCAAAGTTAGCATCGCCAGATGCCAGAGGCACATCAGTCTGCCCGGCCACTACGATCTTGTCATTGTACAAAGCCACAGCATAGGCCTGATCCTGGCTTTTGGCATTGCCTGCGCCGACAACTGTGCCAATATCGGTGATGACATAGCCGCTTGCGGCAAAAGTTGTGTCCAAACCACCACCCGCATGATAGCGCAGCATTTGGAAGTTTTCTTTGGTATTGGTCGCCGCATTGGGGTCTTGATCGTTGGCATACCCCACCACGATGATTTTATCTGTGGGCTGAACTGCCAGATCATAGGCCCAGTCAGCGCCTGCCTGGGGTGTGATGACCGTGCCATTGGTGCCAAAGCTGGCGTCCAGACTGCCGTTCGCACTAAAACGAGCCAGGCCAATATCGGTTACGTTGGTTACGTCGGCGGTTTCTACAATACCCGCCAAGACTAGCTTGCCATCGGACTGTTCGCCTAAGGCATAGGCAATATCGTTGATTTTGAGGGACGGGTTACGGGAAATATCTTGTCTGGTGCGCCCACCTGAACCGAAGGTGCTGTCCAGGAGGCCGGTGCTGGTGTAGCGAGCCAGGGCAAAGTCTTGATGATCGCCACCCGGGTCTTCTGCTGTGCCGCCCAGCACGATTGCGCCAGAGGTTTGGATGAGAACGTCTTGTGCTTCATCCGCTCTGGTGGCGATGTCGGTGGTGTTGTAGCCGATGCTGTTGAAGGTTGAATCCAGCGTGCCGTTTGTGGCATTCAAACGGGCGACGGCAAAATCATCATCAACGGTTCCGGCGATGATAATTTTGCCGTCACTTTGCAGGGCAACGGCCGTTGCCTGAGCCAGACTGCCCCCTAATGCATCAGAAAAAATCCCGTTGGTGCCAAAAGATGTGTCCAGTGAGCCATTTTCGTTGTAACGCACGGCCACAAACGCGATGGGATTGCCGCCTGCATCTTCTTCATGCCCCACTGCCACAATTTGACCATCTGGTTCAATGACGACATCCAGCGCCATATCAACATTGGCACTAACGGCCGTTACCACCAGGCCATCCCCACTAAACGTCGTATCCAGGCTGCCATCGCTGTTATAACGAGCCACAGCAAAATCCCCGCCACTTTCGCCGACTGCCACCACTTTGCCGGTGGTCGCCTCAACCGCCACACCATAAGCCATATCTTTCGCCCCGGTGCCGGCCACGTCTGTGAAAAGAACCCCATCGCTGCTAAATGACGTATCCAAATCACCAGGAGAAACTGCCCAAACCGTGCCAATCGTCACGGCTGCGATGATGCCGATAATCAGGCTAGATAACATCAGCTTGTCATTGAATAGGGTTTTAACGATGCTTTTATTCATTATCTTCTCCATTATTTGCCTGTGCTGGATCAGCAGGGGTGTAAATGGAATGCCATTTGGTGATGGCATGGGCAGTTACAAAATTGTGAACAGGTTGAGGGGGGGCAGATGCACGAGAAACGGCCGTTCTCCGGCGATGGATCAGATAACCCGCAAAAATCGCAACCAGCAGACTCAAGCCCAGCAGCCCCGCCCAGGTCAAAATCGGTTCCCAGGGCTGGTTTGAGACAATAACCGGCCGAGCCTCGATAGCCGGAGGCACAACCCAAACATATTGCGCCACTGTATCTTCAATCCCTCTTCGTCTGACCACAACTTCCACCTGCCAGGAGCCAGGCAAACTAAAATAGCTGCCCCCAATATGGTATTCCCCATCACTAATTTCTTGAGCATCCACAGTCGTTGTGCCAATGTCCTCATCCAAATAGGTTAGCCTGGCAATGACCCGCATCACCTCAGCCGGTGCGGGACGGCGGACGCTTGCTGCGCGAATGAGAAAGACATTTTGACCGGGTGTATTGGGTTTAGCAGAAAAAGAGACAAGCATGTCATCTACCGATGCAGTCAATGAATCAAGCAGCACGTCCCTGTCAAACGGTATAAATTCAGGCCCTTGCGCCGTGGCCGTAGCCGTTACCAGTCCCACCGCCATTATGACCAAAACGCCAAGCCCCACTTCAACCAAAACGAGCTGTGGCAGCCGTGTGAGTGACAGAGGTGTCCACCCTTGAGGCTGGCGTAACAAACGAGCCAGTGGCGCCGCGGCTTTGGGATGAAGCAGCATGGCATTTAACAAGCCAACTGCGCCCATCAACAGCATAAGCCCAACTTTTCCCATTAGCATCTGCCCGTAGAAGGTGCTGATTAACGCATCCAGGGTGGCGACATAGCGTCCTGTGCTGTAGATGCCAGTGAACACGATGAGCAGCACACTGAACACAGCCAGCAAACTGTATTTGCCCCACCCGGCACGCACGAGCGCCGTAAATTGCTGCCGGTTGCGGCGCAGGTAAGGGAAGAGACCGAGAATCAAGGCCAATAAACCGCCAAACCAAAGGCCAATACCCACAAGATGGAGGGCATCCATGGCAATTGCCAATTCGGTTTGTTTGGACACGGCAGCCGCATGGCTGTTCAAGGATTGCACAACAAGCAGCCCCACCATAAAAATGGCAGCCATAACCCCGGCCAGATGCCTGTTACTGGCCTGTTTGCTGCTGGCAATAAGCAGCAAGAAGACAAGGATAACGGGCAAAATGATCTGTCGTGTTATCCACAAATAGCCCCATCTGGATAAGGTGAGCAGTTTCCATCCAGTTCCCCAAAATGTGGCTGTATCGGGCAATGATTGGAGTAAGGTGTAAATCTGATAACCCAGCAGGAAGAACCCCAGTATGAACGCCGCGATAACGGCTCGTTTTGCCCACATTATCACGTTGGCCTGGGCATCTTGTATAACTGGGCCGATTTCAGGGTCTGTACTGGATCTGCCCAGCACCAGATAATAAATGGCTATGGCGCCTGTGATGAGAGCGAGCAAACTGTAATTAAGCCAACGCAGCGTTACTTCTCCCCAGGGAACGGCCGTTTCCGTATCACCAACATGCGCGGCACTCAAATCAGCGGTGCTGCCAATGCCAAACGCAATCACACCTTTGGTATCGTGTCCATCTGCTTCGGATAATACATTCCAGTGGATGCTGTAAACGCCTGAACTCAATTCAGGCAGCACGAGGGTAATAATTTTGTGGTCGGCCTCATCCCGTTGGATGCTTTTTAGTTCAACAGGCTGTCCGTTAATGTCCAATACGCGAAAGGTGCTGAAATCAACGGCCACCGGCTCGGTGAACCAGATACGCACTTCTTTTGGCGCTTCATCCAGTATCGAATTATCAGCCGGATCAGAACCAACTACAGAAGCATGGGCATAGGTACGACGTGTGGAAACGGCCGTTACCGCCACCAAAAACAGCAAGAAAAGTAACCGAAAATAAACATTTCTTTTCATTGAAAAAGATTTCCTTGCATCCGGGCATAGTTGTGCCACAGTACGATTTCATTATAGGACTAGGAAGTGGGCAAACTGTTGAGATTACTTGAGGTTTGTTGCTAACAATTGTAACCATTCAGAAAGACCCGTCAGGTTTACTCGAGAGAAAGCCATCTAAACAGGCCAAGCCTGACAGGTCTGCCTTGAGGGATTTGATAGTTACGAACCATTTAAAATTACACCGTCCCTCGACGAAACATAATGACAACAAGTGGCAGCAAAACCAGAAGCACCATCATGCCGCCGCCGACCATAAACCAATTCCCAGGGGCATCGGCCTCTTCCGCTTGGTAATAAAAAACAGTCGTATCTGCTGGCTCAAAATTCACCGCAGCCGCATCGACTTCATCCCCCACAAAAAAATTAAACACACTTTCTGATGTATCGCCATCCAACAAAACAACATACCAGCGCACCAAATAAGCACCTTCTGCTAACTCTGGCAGCCTGACAATCAAAGAAGCGTGATCTGGATCATTTAAATCCACCTGACCGTCACCAGAATCCACGCGCTCTCCATCTGCATTAAATACCTGAAGAACACTGACGCCCGTCTGCAATTCTTCGCCAAACCAGGCATTAATTTGAGCAGGCGCCTCAGCCATAATGGCACCATTCACTGGATCTGATTTTATAAAGACAGCTTCATGAGCCGATACTCCCTTAAAAATCAGCAATATCGAAAAAACCAGCAGCCAAATTACTTTCAGACGCATTTTTCTATCACCTGCTCACTCACTTTAAACAAATACGGGGCTTTGGGATCTGCTGAGGCTTGCGTCATTCTGAACGCAGTGAAGAATCCCGTACCTCTGGGATGCTTCGTTTCACTCAGCATGACATGATTAAAGCCCCATGAA
>JACSSI010001196.1 GCA_014879345.1 Anaerolineae bacterium
TGCCAATACTAATTGGCATTAAATTTGAGGAGACTTTTGTAGTCTCATACACAACTTTAAACCGCGCCCTTCCGCCGCATAACAATTGACAATTAACCATTATCCATTGACAATTCCCGCACCTTTTCATCAGGAGACCAAACACCTATGGCAACAACCACCCCCCAATCCTTGCGTAACCTCGTCATTTACGAAATCTACGTGCGCAACCACGGCCGTTCTGGCACCTTCAGCGACATCACCACCGACCTGCCCCGGCTGCGCGACATGGGCGTCGATGTCGTCTGGTTCATGCCCATCCATCCCATCGGCCAACTCAACAAAAAAGGCTCCCTTGGCTGTCCCTACTCCATCCAGGACTATCGCCAGGTCAATCCCGAATACGGCAACCAGAAAGAATTCCGCCTTCTGTGCGACTACGCCCACGCCCTCGGCCTCAAAGTGATGATCGACGTGGTCTACAACCACACCTCCCATGATTCCGTGCTGGTAAACGAACACCCCGAATGGTTCCATCAAGATGAAAACGGCCGTCCTGTGACGACCGTGCCAGAGTGGAGCGATGTGATAGACCTCCGCTATGATGATCCGGCACTGTGGGATTATTTGCTTGACTCGCTCAAATTCTGGGTCGCTATGGGCGTCGATGGTTTCCGCTGCGATGTGGCCTCCGTGATACCGTTGGCCTTCTGGGAGCGGGCGCGGGCGGAACTGGCAGCCGTCAAACCTGGCCTCGTCTGGCTGGCCGAATCCGTCCATACCGGCTTTGTCATCCACCGCCGCCAGCACGGCCTCACCGCCTACTCAGACGGCGAAATCCACGCCGCCTTCGACCTCAGCTATGATTACGACATCTGGCCTGTCTGGCAAAAAGCGGTTGAGAATCCAGAAACCGTTCCCCTCTACTTTTCAATGCTGCAATTCCAACAAGGCATCTACCCCGCCCACACCCTCAAAATGCGCTGCGTCGAAAACCACGACCAGCCGCGTATCATGCAGCTTGCCCCCAGCCGCGCCCAAGCCCGGGCCTGGACGGCATTTCAAGCGTTCAACGAAGGCCCCTTCCTCATCTACGCCGGGCAGGAATCAGAAAGCACGCACACCCCCAGCCTCTTCGACGAAGACAAAATCGCCTGGCGCGATTACAGCCTCCAGGGTTTCCTCACGAAGTTGTGCCAGCTCAAAAAGGATGTGGTGCAGCGCCAAGGAGCGTTCCGCCTGATAACAGCCACCCCCGCCCTCACCGCTCACTGGCAGGCGGAAAACGAAGGCTTGTACGGCGTGTTCAACGTGGCTGGCGTGGTCGATGTGATGTCCACACCGCTCCCTGATGGGATGTATATGGATTTGTTGAGTGAAAGGGAAGTTGAAGTGCGGGATGGGGAGATGATGGTGGGGGAAACGGCCGTTATCCTCCGCTACCCAGGTCAACTCCACACAGAAGCACACAGGCAGTCCGCTATCCTGTTATAAAGTACGTTGGCAGACCTGACAGGTTTACCCCTGCCCCTTATCGGACAGACAACTTTGCATTGCACATTATCTTTACAGCTTAGTACGTTAATAAACCTTATTTAAAAACAGATTATGTAAACCTTTAACTAAAAACCTTATAGAACTTTA
>JACSSI010001197.1 GCA_014879345.1 Anaerolineae bacterium
ACGGCCGTTTCTCCCCAACCTATCTCCAGCCAAAGTGAATGAACGGGGCGTTTGCGCTAAAATCTTGGGCAATGTAGCATGTAAATTTGTTCAAAATCGACATATTGATGAAGACCGTACTGGAGTTGGGGGCTAAATTGATGATTAAATCAAAATTTTTCTCAAAGATAGCTGTTTCTTTGTGGTTTTGCGTGTTGGTATTGATTTCTATGACGGGTTGTATGGTTGTTCAAGAAAGCCAATCTGAAGACACATCGAAACTGTTAACATCCACAATAATGGCAACCACAATTCAACCTGCTCTTGAGATAGAAGCAACACCAAGTGAGGCTTTATCCTTACTTCCCACTGCAACACCAGCAATAATCCAAACGATTGCGCCTACACTTATTCCAGTAGCCACGTTAAGTGTTGAACAAGAAGCGCTGTTAGAAGCCAGTGCAGAATTAGCACAGGAACTCATGGAAACAAATGGTGGTTGTCAGTTACCTTGTTGGTGGGGTGTTTCGCTGGGAGACAGCGCTGAAAATGCTATCGAAAGATTCAATGGGGTGTTCGATGAAAAATTCGACAACGATTCAATGTACTATGCTTTTCGATTTAAAATTGTTGATGAACATGGAATCATTCGTTTAGGGTACCACAATCCTGAAATGTCGATAATGGATGTCAGTATCTCCATCGACTATCATTTTATAGATGGGGAAGTTCAATTTATTGATGTATCAGTTGAACGGCCGTTACCCCAATATGGTGAAGAAACATTGATACGAGATTGGGAGAAGTACTCTATAAGTTCAATGCTCCAGAGGTACGGCAAACCACAGTATGTATATCTTTTCCCCCAAAGCATTGCCGATCCTGGGCCACTCAACTTTACCTTAGTTCTGTATTACCCTGAATTGGGTTTAACGTTTGAATATATGCCTCATGATGTTTCCCGCAGTGAAACACAGGCTGATTTGTGTTTAGGTTTGGAGAACATGCGCTCAATTAGCTTCACTTTTTATAACCCTGAGTTTGTCCATTTGCACCCTAGGTATCTTTTGCCACCAGCACTAAATCCTGAAGCAGAAGAATTTTTCAAAGCTATGACGTGGGAAGGAGTATCGGGCATGGATTTAGATACGTTCTATGAAATATATAGATCTGAAAACCCAGAGTGCATTCAAATAACTCGCTAGTCAGTCGTTTGTTTGTAGATTGTGATGAAAACGGCCGTTTCCCTAAAACCTTCCCGATCCAAGCAATCCCAACTCAATCGAACTCGCTTCCCCAGCCACAATATCCACCACCAATTTACCCGTAATCGGAGCCAGCGAAACGCCCATCATCGCGTGGCCCGTCGCCAAAATCAGGTTGCTAATGCGCTCATCCCGACCAATGATAGGCAAACCATCCGGTGAACAAGGGCGCAACCCCGCCCACACCTCAATCTGCTCGATTGGTTCCTCTCCCAACGCAAACTCTGGCAAATAATCCGGCACCGCCCGACGCATCGCCGCCACCCGCCGCTGGTTGACCGCCAAATCCAGCCCCGTCATCTCCAGCGTCCCCGCAAAACGAATGCCCTCCGCCAACGGGGTCACCGCTACCTTGGCATCCGTGAGCAGCAGCGG
>JACSSI010001198.1 GCA_014879345.1 Anaerolineae bacterium
CGCCATCACCGCCAAAACCGACCTGCCAGAAAAGCCCGTCATCCTCACCTTCGACGATGGCTACCTGGATAACTACGAAAACGCCTTTCCCATCCTGCAAGAATTTGGCTTCATCGGCACCTTCTTCGTTATCACCGATTTAGCGGATCAAGGTGCAGCCGGCTATGCAAACTGGGAACAGCTTGAAGAAATGGCCGCCGCCGGAATGCGTATTGAATCACACACCAAAAGTCATCCCGATCTCACAGAAAACAATCGAGATGGTATCATTTTTCAACTCCTGGGATCACAAGAAACCATCGCCGCCCACATCGGCTATACACCGCGCTATCTTTGTTACCCTGGCGGCCGTTATAATGAAGAAACCATGCAGCTTTTAGCAGAACTGGATTTTTGGGGAGCCACCACCACCCAGGGTGGTACCTGGCACAATTTTGAAGAACGATACGAATGGTCTCGGCAGCGAATGCGCTACGAAACCACAATGGATGAATTCAAGCTTCTGGTAGATACAACGGGCACCCTCGGCGGCAAATCCCTAAGTGAAAACTAATCAGTTCCCTACGGCAACATCTACAAGTCGTTATCGTTTTCCTTAAGTCGCCTGGCTCCATCACGTGTAATTTGGAAATGGTCAAAATCTCTGGCGACAAAAGCGCCGGGGAAAACAGCTTGCGCCTCAACGCGCACGTCTCGCTCATAGTAGCGGCGGGAAAGATGGGTGAGGATGAGGGATTTGACATTGGCTTCCTGCGCCAATTGAGCCGCCCGTGCCGCTGTCATATGACCAAACTGTTGTGCCATCTCCTCTTCTTCGGCAATATAGGTGGATTCAATCACCAGCGCATCCGCATCCTGACACACCTCTAGAATATTGTCCGTGCGCCCCACATCGCCGATATGGACATACTTGGTGCCGGGAATGGACTCACCCAGCACCTCTTCTGGCTGAATAGTGCGGCCATCAGCTAAGGTGACTGGTTTGCCACGCACCAACAGACCGCGCTCTGGCCCAAAGGGGATGCCCATTTCGTCCGCTTTTTCTTCGAGAAACGGCCGTCTTTCCTTCTCCTCAAACACAAAGCCAAAACAGTCCGGGCCACGATGGCTCACCGGAAAAGCAGATAGGGAAAACTTGCTGTCTTCCATGATAATGCCCGGCTCCAACGTGATGAGATTCACATCAATGGGCGTCTTACCCGCAGGGAAAACAACTTTAAACAGCAAGTCATGGACACGCCGCAGTGTCGCCTTACCACCATAAATATCAATTGAATCTAAATTTTCCCAGCGACTCAATGTGGAAACCAGCCCCCCCAGACCCAAAATATGGTCAAGATGGCTGTGCGTCAGCAGCACCTTGTTGAGCCGCTTAAAGCCCAGTCCGCTTTTGAGGATCTGGCGCTGGGTACCTTCGCCGCAATCGAGCAAAAAGCGATATTGGCGGTGCGTAATAATATGTGATGACAATCCGCGATGAACAGACGGAGCCGACGATGACGTGCCAAGAAAGATAAGTTCAAACATAATTTTTATTCAAAATCAAAGCCAAGACCTGACAGATACTACGTTGTCAGATCAATAAATTTTGTACCTTAACAAGATAAAAGAGAAAAAT
>JACSSI010001199.1 GCA_014879345.1 Anaerolineae bacterium
CTACCGCCAACCTGCTCAGCCGCGAAGATGTCATCATCGTCGCTTCCGTCTCCTGCATCTACGGCATCGGCAACCCGCAGGCGTGGGGCAAAGTCATCGTCGAAATTGAACGGGGCAAACAATACCGGCGTGATACCATCCTGCGCCGCCTCGTCGATATCCAATACGACCGCAACGACCTGGAACTGCGGCGCGGCACCTTCCGCGTGCGCGGCGATACCCTGCAAATCTTTCCCGCCTACGCCGAAACCGCCTACACCGTCGAATTCTGGGGCGATGAAGTGGAGCGCATCTCTGAGTTTGAGCTTGTCACCGGTGAAGTGCTGCGCGACCTGACCAGCATCAAAATCTTCCCCGCCCGCCAATTCGTCACCGATGAAGATAAATTAGCCCAGGCCATCAACGACATCGAAAGCGAACTGAGCGAGCGCATCGCATTCTTCAAAGAGCGCAACATGTTCCTGGAAGCGCAGCGCATTGAGCAGCGGGTGATGTATGACCTGGAAATGCTGCGCGAAGTAGGCTTCACCTCCGGCATTGAAAACTACAGCCGCCACATGGATCAGCGCCAGGAAGGCGACCCGCCCTGGACGCTGCTCGACTATTTTCCGGCAGATTATTTGCTGGTGGTAGATGAAAGCCACATGACCCTGCCCCAGGTGCGCGGCATGTATGCCGGGGATCGCAGCCGCAAACAAACTTTGGTTGACTATGGCTTTCGCCTGCCCAGCGCTCTGGATAATCGCCCCCTTAATTTTGACGAATTTGGGGAGCGCATCAATCAGGCTATCTTCACCAGCGCCACCCCCGGCCCCTTCGAGTTTAAGCATTCGGCCCAGGTGGTGCAGCAGGTGATTCGTCCCACTGGCATCCTTGACCCCGAAGTGGAAGTGCGTCCCGTTAAAGGGCAGGTAGATGACTTGCTGGGCGAAATCACACGGCGCACCAACATCGGCCAGCGTGTGCTTGTTACCACCCTCACCAAACGCATGTCCGAAGACCTCTCTGAATATCTGCTGGAGATGGGCGTCAAAGTTCACTACCTGCATTCTGAAGTGCACACGCTAGAGCGCACTGAAATTTTGCGAGACTTGCGCCTGGGTGTCTTTGATGTGATTGTCGGCATCAACCTGCTGCGTGAAGGCTTGGATTTACCGGAAGTGTCGTTGGTAGCTATCCTGGATGCGGACAAAGAAGGCTTCTTGCGTTCCGAAACTGCTCTGACACAGACGATTGGCCGCGCCGCACGGCATGTAGAAGGTAAGGTGATCATGTATGCCGACAAGATCACCGATTCCATGAAAGCGGCACTCAAAACGACCAACGAACGCCGCGCCGTTCAGCAGGCATACAATGAAGCGCACGGCATTGAGCCAAAGAGCATCATGAAAGCGGTGCGCGACCTCACCGATGACTTTGTGGAAGAGCGGGAGATGGCGTTGGCAGAGGGCAAGGGCAAATACACCACCACCCGTGACCTGCCCAAAGCGGAACTGGCTCACATGGTCATTGATCTGGAGAAGCAGATGAAGCAGGCGGCTCAAGCGCTTGAGTTCGAGAAGGCGGCGATCTTGCGCGATCAAGTCGTGGAACTGCGCCAGATTATGGCGCTCAAAGA
>JACSSI010001200.1 GCA_014879345.1 Anaerolineae bacterium
TGCCATTTTGGGCGAGATGGCGCGGTGAAAAAACCTGTTGTTGCGGCGAATAGTCGCCGCGCCATCCCGTCCCTACCTTGTAGCGTCGCTAAATTGAGAATTGCTGCTACAAAGCGTACTCACCAACAAATCTATTTTAGGTATAATAGGTCAGGCTCATCTTTTGAGCAATGAGAGAGGAACAAACTATGTCAGCCGTACGACGTGCAGCAATTCATAAACTGGCTGCTGCCGCTTATGAAATGAAGTTAGACACGATGACAGGCGTATTGAACCAGGATGAAAACGGCCGTTGGCATGTTGGTACGCACAATCTCGAAACCTGGCTTGCCTTGCACAAGGAAGAAGAAATCGTTGTCGTGCTTGGTTCATTGGCCGATGATCGTCCCATTGAAATGAGAACCTGCCGTACTTGTGGCCGGGATTACACAGATCTGGAGTGCCCCTACTGCCGAGCCAACCGCATCCGCCTGCGTGGACATGGCTGATCCGGTAAAATTCTCCAACAACTTTAAATAATAAGAGAACACACCACCTATGAAGAAAACATTTCTGAGTATTTTAATTTTTGCCCTGTTTAGCTTGTTTTTTGCCACATCAGCTCAAGCCCAACTGCCTACAGATAGTATAGAGACCCTGATTCTTGATCTTTGGCCTGATTACGATGAACCCAGTGTTCTGGTGCTGCTTACTGGTACATTGGCGCCAGACACACCGCTGCCTGCTACCATTAGTATCCCTTTACATGCAGAAGCTGATGTCAATGCTGTCGCGCGAATTACAGCCGAGAATCAGATGATCGATGACATCCAGTATACAATTGAAAATGACACACTTACGATGACCACGCCTGATCTTCGCTTTCGGGTGGAATATTATGCACCTTATCAAAGAATCGGAAACAAACATGCGTTTACGTTTGACTGGCTGGCGGATATATCGGTTGCATCTATTTTAGCCGCCGTGCAGCAGCCATTGGGCGCTACAAACATGAATGTGACGCCCACAACGGCCACTGTTGTGGCAGACACCTCAGACGGGTTCACGTATTACACCTTCCCACCAGAGGCGATTCCTGCCGGTGAGCAATATAACATAGCGTTTGATTATGATATGGTCACACAGCAGTTATCCATTGAGAATTTGCCGAGCAATCCCTCCGCTGCGGTGAATGCAGCCAATGAACCAGGCGTTAGCACCAGTGCCAGTTCAGCATCACCATCATTATCTCTAGACAATATCAATCTGGCCTATGTTGTGGGTTTGATTGGCATTGTTTTGGTAGCTGTTGTTGTTACCTGGCAAGTTGCCACACGTAAAACGCAGCCTACAACCAGAAAAAATCGTAAAACGCAGCCCAAGCGCACCGCTGCTGCCGCGAAACCAACTGGGAAGGTGCAGTTCTGTCACCAATGCGGTAATAAACTGACTGGTAATGATAAGTTTTGCCGTGAATGTGGAACGGCCGTTAAAGGCTCCAATCGCTCATCGTAACCGCTCAGGCTTTTGAAGTTTTGTTCGTTTCTTCTCGAGATTTAGAGGAGACCTGACAGATTATGTAAACCTTTAACTAAAAACCTTATAGAACTTTAACAGATAAAAGAAAAACATCAGGGTA
>JACSSI010001201.1 GCA_014879345.1 Anaerolineae bacterium
GTCGGGCAGCGCCGCGTCCATAAACAACTGCCGAATCTGGGCAGACGCCGCCTCGCTCGACTGCGGCTTATCCACCGAGACGCCATTTGCCAGGGCGACAATCTGGGTTTGCAGAGCATGTGTCTGCACGAAGGCGTCGTAGGCGGCGGTGGTCAGCACGAATCCAGGCGGTATGGGGAAAACGGCCGTTGTCAGTTCGCCGAGATTAGCCCCTTTGCCGCCAGCAGTGGGGATGTCGGTTTTGTTGAGTTGTGAGAACGGGATAGTGAAGGTCATGGGAGTCTCCGAGGTGTTTGGGATGATGAGGATTATACCGGAAACGGCCGTTTAAGCAGTCAGGCGTCCCCCTTTACTTTTGTATTGCGACCGCTACAATCACTGGCTATGCAAGAAACCCGTGTTTGTAAAAGCTGTGGCGAACCGATTAACGGCCGTTACCTGACCGCTCTGGACGCCGACTGGCATCCCGAACATTTTTGCTGCACCCTTTGCCATCAACCGATTACGGATGGGCGCTTTTATTTGCATGAAGAACGGCCGTTTCACCCCACCTGCTACAAAAACAGTATCGCCCCGCGCTGTACCCTCTGCCACAAACCCCTCACCGGCCAATACCACGTCAACTATTGGGGCGAATCCTACTGCCGCGACCACGCCCAGGAATTGGCCGCTTGCAGCTACTGCCGTCGGCTGGTGCCCCACACCACCCAAAAGATGCGCCGTCGCTCGATAGAAGCCATTCGCTGCGATACTTGCGCCTCCACCGCCATCGAAAACGCACCCCAGGCCAAACTGCTCATGCCCAACCTGATTGCCTGGCTGGAAGCCCAGGGCGTGGGCTTTCGCCAAAAAATATTTCGCATTGAAGTGCTGGACCGCGCCGATTTCATGTCCCGCCAGGGCGGGCGGCGCGATCCGCTGGGTCTGACAACCAGCACCCGCACTATGCGTCAGAAACGGGTGGATCACGCCGAGATTGAAAGCGTCGCCATTCTGCAAGGCCTGCCCCACACCTTGTTTGAAGGGGTGTGCATTCATGAACTCGGCCACGTCTGGCTAGTGCAGCAAAACATCGTCAATTTGCCTATCCTGGATGAAGAAGGGTTTTGTGAACTGCTGGCGCACCGGCACTATCTAGCCATCGGCAGCAAAGCGGATCTCTTTTATGCGCGGGGCATCGCGGAAAACGGCGACCCGGTGTATGGGGATGGCTTTCGCAAACTGAAACGGCTTGATGAGCGGGTTGGTTTTGCCCAAATCATCAGGTCGTTGCTGCGGAAGAAGAAGCTGCCTTTGTAGTGTTTTTTGATGAAGATGAGGGAAACGAGATTCGTATTAGACTTGTTCCTTTAATTCAATATCCGGTTTGGGTCTATAGTCTCTTACGTCTATAACGCTTCCTCTCTACCCGTATTGATCAAGCCAATCAAGCAAGTCGCGAATACTACTTGTAGCCAGAGCAATACTCGTATCTGCCGCGCCATAATACAGGTGGAGGGTGTCGCCATTTGGGGCAATCGTATAGCCGCACGGAAAGGTAACGTTGTCCACATCCCCGTGCAATTCGTATGGTTTTTCTGGGCCAAAGACCCACTGATCGCCACGTTTTAAACAAT
>JACSSI010001202.1 GCA_014879345.1 Anaerolineae bacterium
AGGAGCTATGCTAAAACGAACGCCTTCCCTAACTGAACAGGCCAAATCCCACATCAAGCAATTGATTCTGGATGGTGCGTTTGTGGATGGCAAAATCCCCTCCGAAACCGAACTAGCTATCGATTTAGGCGTCAGCCGCACCACCATCCGCGATGCCCTGAGTCGTCTGGAAAATGAAGGTATCGTCTACCGCAAGCAAGGCGCCGGCACCTTTGTCAACGAAGCGGGGCTGCAAATCAAATCCCGCCTGGACGAAATCTGGTCCTACGAAGAGATGCTGGCCGCTCATGGGTATACACCCAGCACCCGCATCCTGGAAGTTACCACCCAGCACGCCACACCAGACATGGCCGCCGACTTAAACCTGACAGAAAGTGACAATCTCATCATCGTACGCAAGCTCTTCCTGGCTGACAACCAGCCCGTTATCCTGGCAAACAACTACATTCCTGCCCATCTGCTCACGGAACCCTACCAGCCAACCGATTTTGTAGAGCCAATTTACAGGTATTTATGGGAAAACGGCCGTTCCCACCTCAACTACTATCTATCCGAAATCATCCCCATCATTGCCAGCGCAGACATGGCAAAAACATTGCACATCCAACCACAAACACCCCTGCTCTCCCTGCGCGAAATCGGCTACAACGACGACAACCAACCCGTCCTCTGCGCCAACTCCCACTTCCGCGACGACCTGCTGCGCTTTCGACTCATACGCCGAAAAATATAATGGGGACATAGTTATACAAGTTTCTTTTTCACGTTAATTCGCGTTAATTCGATGCAAAACTCTTGTTTTTCAGGTACCAAGGAGAAAATTATGGAAACAATCATCACCCAAATCCAACAAAAAGTAGCCGCCGCCGAAAACGACATCCTCACCTTCTTCCGTGAAATCGTTGCCATCCCCAGCATGGACAGCGACATTGAAGCAGTTGGCGAACGTATCGGCGCCGAAATGCGTAAACTTGGCTACGACGACGTTTACGTAGACAAATATGGCTCCATCGTGGGCAAAATTGGCTCCGGCGACAAAATCTTACTCTACGACACCCACATCGACACCGTAGGCATCGGCGACCCTGAACAGTGGCCCTGGGACCCCTTCATCGGCAAAGTGGAAGATGGCATGTTATACGCCCGTGGCGCCCTCGACGAGAAAAACAGCACCCCCGGCATGGTCTATGGCCTCGCCATCGCCCGTGATTTAGGGCTGCTCGATGGCCTCACCTGCTACATCCTCGGTAACATCGAAGAGTGGTGCGACGGCGTAGGCTGTGCCGCCTTCCATGATTGGGAAAATGTCCACCCCGACTTCGTCGTCATTGGCGAACCTACCAACATGAAAGTCTACCGCGGTCACAAAGGGCGCTACGAACTGGAAGTAACCTGCAAAGGCAAAAGCGCCCACGCCGCCAGCAACTACATGGGCGATAACGCCATCACCAAAATGATGCCCGTCGTCGCCGCCATCGCCAAACTGGAAGAAACCTTCACCCCTGACGATTTTCTGGGCATTGGCCGCATCACCGTCACCAAAATCAGCAGCGTCAGCCCCAGCAATAACGCCGTCCCCGATGAATGCACCATCTTCATCGACCGCCGCATCACCT
>JACSSI010000121.1 GCA_014879345.1 Anaerolineae bacterium
CTCAAATTTAATGCCAATTAGTATTGGCAAGACTTTTGTAGTCTGCTTTGTTACACAAAAACTAACCGCGCCCGTGGCGGAAACGGCCGTTTCTATTTGTGAGTTGTAAATGGAGCAGTTGATAGGTGGTGGTTTGGGAGTATGTTAAAATGAGGCTGGCATTGGAAAGGAAACTGTCAAAATACGACCGCTGCCTGTTTCTATGCAAAACTGAGAGGATACGGAAAACGAGACATGACGACACATACTGAGGAAAATAACGGCAAGAATAATCGCCTGGCTATCTTGTTGGCTATGGCTATGTTTGTTTTGGTGGTAGACACCTCCATTATGAATGTTTCCATTTCCGCCATCGTCAACGACTTGGGTACAACCGTGAGCGATATTCAAGCCGCTATTGCTCTGGAGGCACTGGTATCGGCCGCTTTTATTTTGATCGGCAGCAAGATTGGGGATTTATACGGCCGTAAACGTGCCTACATTCTCGGTCTGATTGGTTATGGCATCGGCGCCATTGCCATGACACTCACCCAAAGCATCGTGTATGTCATCATCTTTTGGGCCATTATTGGTGGGCTGGGTGCATCCCTGCTGCTGCCCGCTATGCAGTCTCTGGTACATGGCAACTTTGAAGGCGCCATGCAAAAGAAAGCCTATGCCCTGGTCGGAGCGGCGGCGGCTATTGCGGCGGCTGTTGGGCCGCTAATTGGCGGCTTCATCACCACCTACCTCTCCTGGCGTGTAGGCTTCCTTCTGGAAGCAATTATCATCGCCATCGTCCTGCTTAACATTAGACTGGTCAAAGATGCACCCTATACCGGGCCGCGTCAAGTGGATGTCGTTGGCGCGATTCTTTCTGTTTTTGGCATGGGTGGCATTGTGTTAAGCATCCTGGTTTGGCAAGAAGGGGGCGAAGCGGTTGGCCTCTTGATGGCTGTTGGCATTGTGGCTATGTTCCTGTTTGCCCAATGGCTGCTACGGCGCAAGAAACAAGAAAAACCGGCTCTGATTGACCCAGACCTGTTCCGCTCACAGTATTTCCGCCTGGGCATTACCGGGCAAACCCTGCAAAACATTGCGCTTGGCGGCATGATGATTGCTTTGCCCATCTACTTCCAGATGGTGTTTGAATACACTGCCATGGAGACTGGCATAGCCATTGCTCCTCTGTCCCTCAGTATGTTTGCCGTCGCCCTTCTGGCTGGACGCCGTGCCGGAAAACGACGGGGTAGCGCCATCATTCGCGCCGGGTTCGCCGCTTTGTCAGTTGGCGTCATCCTGTTGATCCCATTGATTCCCCGCGCTGACTCGGGTCTGATTTTTGCCATTCCATTGATCATCACCGGAACCGGTTTAGGCTTATTGGTTTCCCAACTGAACAACTACACCTTGTCGCCCATATCTGAAGAGCGCGTCAGCGAAGCGGCGGGGGTAAACTCTGCCGGGGGATCATTTGGACTCTCTTTTGGGCTGGCCTTTGCCGGGGCGATTATGCTGGCGACGATGGCCTTTACTTTTACCAGTATGGCCGAATCAAGTGTCATCTTGTCTCCGGACGAACAGCAACAGGTGTCCACGGCTCTGGAAGAAGACGCCCAAATTATGAGCAATACGCAACTGGAGGAGCAATTAGTGGGTCAACCCACCGATGTTCAAGCTGAAATTATTCGCATCAATACGGATGCCCGGCATGTTGCGCTACAAGTTGCGCTGCTGGTGCCACTGCTGGCGGCTTTGCTCGGTTTGTTTGATTCGATTCGCATGGTCAGGCTGCCGGAGCCGGAACCAGCCAATTCTGCCGAAGGGACAATTTTGGGCGGATAGTGTTTATGTTTGATCTGTAAAACGTTGGCAGAGGAACGGCCGTTCTCCCCTCAATTTAGTAGACAGCCTGCTGAGTAGTGGATTTTGGTTGGGGACTATGGGGAGGAAACGGCCGTTCCTCCCCATAAACCCTTATCCCCTTGTATACGCCGCCCGAATCTCTTCCATCCGTTTCCGATTCGCATCACCATCACCATAACCCAGGCGTGACGCAGATCGGAATTGAATCAAACCAGCCGATTCATCAAAATAAATTCCCACGTCATCCACAAATCTCCAGATGGGCGAACGAAATTTGGAGCGAGGGCAGGTCTGTTTTGGCGCTGTCAAATATGGTGCAGATTTTCAATGCTTGAATCAACAAACGAGCTTCTGCCATTGTTTTGAGCATGTCGGTTTAGCCAGCTCCAGGCTTAATCTTCCGAATCGCCATCATTGGCATCTCTCTCAAACGTAGTTTGCGGCCAATCCTCACTTGCTCTCTCTGCTTGTTTGGTAATCTTGACCGACCAGGCACGCAGACCAACAAACACACCTAAGGCGGCAATCGGTAAGGCAATACCAGCCCCATATGGAAGCAGGTCTGTGGTTTCCCCCGCAAACATAGCACCCATAAAATTGACAGCCAGCACGACCACGGTTACGCCAATGAGATTGGTTTCTAACTCTTCTGTACTGTCAATTTTCAACCAGTTGGGGAAATCAATTTCTTTGATAAAAAGTTGAAACAAGCCCACGGCGGTGATGTAGAGTACCGTACCCACCAGAAAGGTGTGTACATATTCCACCACCTCAAAGATGATAACACCCTGACTGACTTCAGCCCCTTCATGGGCAAAGCCGTTAACGGCCAGTTCAAAAAGCAGTTGAATTAAACTAATGCCTCCGAAAACAAAAAAGAAAGCAGCAGCAATGCCTAACCCCAAAATAGGTATCAAGACAAGATAACGGGTTCCGAGTAATAATCGTGACATATGTTCTCCCAGTTTGTGCTGAGGGGGAGGGCAGCTTGAAAATTTGCGCCCTGCGTTTCAACAGTAGTGCCTTTGTAATCGTTTACCTGCGATAATTTACCCAGGTAAATATGCTGTATGTGATGTTGATTGTCAAGCTGGTTTTTGGGAAGGGGGCCGTTTTTCACCACAAATCCTTATCCCCTTGCATAAACCGCCCGAATCTCCTCCATCCGTTTCCGATTCGCATCACCATCACCATAACCCAGGCGAGACGCAGATCGGAATTGAATCAAACCAGCCGTTTCATCAAAATAAATTTCCACGTCATCCACAAATCTCCAAATGGGCGAACGAAATTCGGCATGAAGGTAGCCCGGTTCGTTGGTGATGAGCGTGCTGCCTGGCATGGCCTGGATGATGGCGAGGAGTTTTGCTTGAGCAACGGCCGTTTCCCCTTCATATATCATCCCCTCCATGCCATGTACTTCATCGGTCTCGTATGAGGAGACACAGTTAGGACTTTCAGGGCAGGGGGCTAAACGCCCCGCACTGAGCTTATCGAAGGAGCCGTTTACCACCCCCAAATTATCTGGCATTGGACTTGCCAGTCCCACCAGCCAACGCAGCACAAAAAACAGCGCCACGCCTATCACCACCACAAACAAAAGCCATTTCAAAATCTTAATCATCATTTTCACTTTAATTTCTCACGCTATGAATTGTAGAAAAACTTACGCCAAGACGCCAAGTTTATTTTTACGCCTTTGCGACTTCACGCGAGTCTTGTTTTTCTCTCTGAGCACGTCATAATTTGAACATGGAAGCAAAATACCACCGCCAAATGCTCAACAAAGTCTTGAGCACCCACTTCAATCAAGCCGACCTCAACACCATCACCCGTGCCAACCTGCGCCAGGATTGGCCTCGTGGTCAACTGCATCCTGAATACCATTGCGACAATTCCACATTTGCTGCAAGCGAAACCTACATCCATCAGCAGCGCCAACTCACGCTCCAGGCGCTGGCTGCCCAAAATCGGGCGGCAGCGCTGGCCGCTTTTGGCCGACTGCTGCATACGCGCCAGGATTTTTACGCCCATTCCAACTGGATTCCCCTCCAGGTGGCGCAACACGGCGGTTTAACCATCTGTGCGCCCGAATCTGTCGCCCTGTGCCTGAATCCTTTGGTTGAAACCAACCTGATATCGGGTAACGCCAGCATCCCGCGCTGGCTGCTTTACCGCATCCCCTTGCTCGGCTCTTTCGTCAAGCGCTTCTACTTTCCCCCAGACAGTCATGAAGCGATGAATTTGGATAATCCAAAACAGGGGCCGCTGTTCGCCTACGCTATGGCGGCGGCGACCAGGCATACACAGCTCGAATTTGAGCAGTTGTTGGCTGAAGTTGAGGAGAATTTGGGGAAAACGTCCGTTGCCAGTTTTCTCAGCCCAAGCCAGTAAGTGTCACCTGCTTATTCAATAAACAGAAAGCCCTCCTATGCAGTTTCACACAGGAGGGCTAACGGGAAAGTGGGTGTGGGAACTAAAAACAATTTTCAGCGAGCAAAAAACGGTTCGTGGGAAACCATCACCTATGGGAGGAATACCTCACTGAAAACTGGAAACTGTTTACTGAGAACGATTAAGCAAACACTTTCTCTGCCATCAAAACCGCTTCAATATGACCCAAGGCCCAGTCGATTTCATCTTTGGTAATCACCAGCGGTGGGGCAAAACGAATCACCGTTTCATGGGTTTCCTTGCACAAAATGCCCCGCTCTCGCAGCGATTCACAGAACGGCCGTGCCGGGACAGTCAGCTCAACACCAATAAACAACCCCTTGCCCCGCACTTCTTTAATAACAGCGCTTTCAATACGCGCCAGGCGCCCTTTGAAATACTCACCCAAATCACGCGAGCGTGCCACCAACTCTTCATCCACAATCACTTGCAGCGCCGCACGACCAATCGCCGAACCCAGCGGGTTGCCGCCAAACGTGCTGCCGTGATCGCCTGGTTTGAAGAGACCCAACACTTCCTTATCCGTCAGCACAGCCGAGACAGGATAGAAACCACCGCTCAATGCCTTGCCAATAATCATCACATCAGGACGCACGCCTTCATGCTCGCTGGCAAATAGCTTACCCGTGCGTCCCAGACCTGTTTGAATTTCGTCAGCGATGAGGAGAACGTTATGACGCGCACAAATGGTGGCTGCATCATACAGGTAGCCAGCAGGAGGCATCACCACGCCGCCTTCACCCTGAATCGGTTCCAGCATAAAGCCAACGGTATTGGGGGTAATGGCCGCTTCTAGCGCGACCGGATCACCATAAGGAACTCGGACGAAGCCAGGGGTAAACGGGCCAAACTGTTCGCGGTAAGCTTCCTCACTGGAGAAACCAACGATGGTGGTGGTACGACCATGGAAGTTGCCATTGCAGACGATGATTTCTGCCTGACCATCTGGTACACCTTTAGTGGCATACCCCCATTTACGGACTGCTTTAACGGCCGTTTCCACCGCCTCAGCTCCAGAATTCATCGGTAGCGCCATCTCATATCCCGTTAACTCACACAATTCCTTGAGGAACGGTCCCATCTGATCATTACGAAAAGCGCGAGAAGTAAGCGTAACCCGCTGCATCTGCGCCACAGCCGCCTGCATAATTTTAGGATGACAATGCCCCTGATTAACAGCCGAATAGGCGCTCAAGCAGTCCAAATATTTATTACCATCAACATCATACACCCACACCCCCTCAGCCCTGTCAATCACGACATCAAGCGGGTGATAATTGTGAGCGCTGTATGTTTCTTCTAATTCAATATACTGTTTACTGTCCATGGGTCAAAACCTCCAATGATTATGCCTATGTGGAAAATGGGATTTTCACCACATCACAAGAGATAAAATAGGTCTAAGAGGCTGCGATTGAAAAGCGAAGACTTGTGTCAGATAGTGAAATTGAAGACCGGCCTGACAAACGCAAGCGTTTAAAAAAAGAACCCGATTCCAAACAAGAAATCAGGCTTTGCTCAGACCTCTAACCGTCCCCGGTTAGTAGAGGGTCATCTTTTAGGATGTGGTTTTCAATTATGATCTGATTATACGGCAGATTCCGGCAATTTGTCTACAAATTCCAGGAAACGTTATGAAACGAATTGATTTAGGTAGATTGAGTTCATAATTGGCTTATTACGTAAAACAGACGGCCTCACAACCAGTGTCTAGCCATTTATAAACGAATACAACAAATAACTAACGCTCAAAAGTACACAATAAACAGCAAAAATGTAAAGGCTGTGATTACGCACCCAGTTTAGTAAAAAGTAAATGCACAGATAGCCTACCAGTGCGGCCGTCACAAAAGCAGCAGCATACGCGGCTAGGCTGGTAGTCAGGCTGGGGGCAGTAGCAATATCCACCAGGGAAAGCAGACCCGCGCCAAAGATGACGGGGACACCCAGGAGGAAGCTGTATCGCGCTGCCTGAGAACGGTCAAGCCCGCGCAGCAGCCCGCCGACGATGGTGCTGCCACTGCGAGAAATGCCGGGCAGCAAGGCCATCATCTGGAAAAGGCCAATAACGATGGTGTCAATCCAGGTCATGGTGTCAAAAGTCTTGTCACCAGACATGAGTTTTTCACCGAGAACCAGCAAGCCCGCAGTAACTAGCAGGAAAAACGCAACCCACGTGGGATGGAGGTAGGCGTTTTCAAAATAACGTTCCAATACGATGCCTGCCACGGCCGCCGGGATGCAGCCCACAGCGATGAACCAACCCAAACGGGCATCGGTTGTTCCCATAGGTTTCCGCTCACGCAGGCCAACGAGAACGGCCGTTACTATATTCCACAAGTCGCGCCGAAAATAAACCAACACAGCCACCAGTGTGCCTAAATGCACCAGACCCACCATCGTCAGGTCGGGTGGTGTCATATGAAAAATAGCAGGCAATAAAACAAGATGACCCGAACTGGAAACGGGTAAAAATTCAGTCGCACCTTGAATAATTCCCAGGAAGATTGCTTCGAAGATGTTCATATAGAGTTCCTTTTAAAGGTTGCAAGTTGCAGGGTTGCAGGGTTGCAAGGGGCAGAGTGGCAGGACGATGGCATAACGCCCTGCCACTCTGCCCCTTTGCAACCTTGCGCCTTTGCCCCTGTTATTTACCTAACCCGCTGCCGGAACTTGCGGGCAATTTTCAATATTAAAGCAGTGGGGCCACTTTTTACGCCCGCTACCATGAGTTGATACCGTCGGCCTGGAATGCAGATTACGCGATTGGGGTTCAGCGAATGCAGCGACGTGGACACCACTTCTGCGGCTGTCATCCACAGGACAGAAGGCACTTTTTCCCGGTCAAAATCAGTCATGTTGTCCGTATCGTGGAACTCAGTCACCGTAAAGCCAGGACACAATGCCTGCACCACAATACCACTAGCTAACACTTCTGCTTGCAATGCCTGGGAGAATACATTGAGATACGCCTTGCTTGCCGGATAATTTACATCGCCAGCCGAGGGGAAAAAGGCGGAAATAGAAGAAACATTGATGATCGTGCCGCCACCGCGTTCAGTCATACCGGGCAAAGCAGCACGACACAGGCGCATGGTGGCAGTGATGTGGACATTGAGCATTGCCATTTGTGCTTCCAGGTCTGAAGCAAGCAGCCCGCCTGTCGTGCCGAAGCCAGCGTTATTAACAAGCACGGCCAAATTCAAATCAGCAATGCGAGATTCTAATTGGGCCACATCGTCAGATTGGGCTAAATCGGCGGTGATCACTTCGGCGGTGATGCCGTGAGCCGTCTGCAACTCAGCGGCAAGCGCTGCCAGTTTGCCGCCACGACGCGCTGTCAGTAACAGGTTGTAGCCGAGCGCGGCTAACTGTCGGGCAAACTCGGCGCCTATGCCGCTGGATGCTCCGGTGATGAGGGCGTAACTATTTTTCTTGGGTGTGGGTAACGGCCGTTGCCCCCCAACCATCTCCCGATACATCAAATAACCACTCGCAACTAAGGTGGTAACGGCCGTTGTCCCCATCAATAATTTTTTCATTCCAAACTTTCTCATCACTTACTCCATCCAAAATAAAACCCGCAGACCCATCAGCCTGCGGGCAAAGTTTTACCCGAATAATCGCGAAGGTTCAAATATGGTTCTCAGTGTACAGTTTCCAATTTACAGTGAGAAGATCACCACCGCTCACTGTTCACTGAACATTGAAAACTGCCTCACGCCACAATCACCTCATGAATATGGTTCACCGCCTCAGCCGTCTCTTTGCCGTCAATCACCAGACTAATGCTGCATTCAGAAGAACCTTGCGCAATGGCAATAATATTAACATGATGGTTGCCCAGCGCCGTAAACAAAGCGCCTGAAATACCCGGTGTGCCGCGCATCCCAGCCCCCACAATCGTCACAATCGACACATCATGGATAGCCCAAACACGGTCAATATCCTGGCGTTTGATCTCTTCCTCAAACTCTGCTTCCAGCCCCTTGATAACGGTATCAGAACTGTTTTCCGGGGTGGCAAAACAAATCGACTGTTCGGACGATGCCTGGCTGATGAGCAAGACACTCACATTAGCCTTAGCAACAGCCCCAAAAGTGCGAGCCGCAATGCCTGGAATACCCAGCATACCCTTCCCTTCCACCGTGATCAGGCTCAATTTTTTGATAGCCGTTACCGCTTTTGCGCCGCCATTCATGCTGCCATTATCTGGCACAATTACCGTGCCGGGATGGCTGGGGTTAAAGGTGTTTTTGATTCGCAGCGGGATATTATTTTCCACACAAGGACGCATCGTTTTGGGATGCAGCACATTGGCACCATAAAACGCCAGTTCAGAGACTTCGCGGTAGCTCAACACAGGGATTGATTTTGCGTTTTGCACAATACGGGGATCGGCCGTCATCACACCATCCACATCCGTCCAAATCCACACTTCTTGAGCGTTAAGACATTGCCCCAGAATAGCGCCGCTAAAATCAGAGCCGCCCCGCCCCAGTGTCGTGGTGATACCGGCTTCATTGGCGGCGATAAAACCCGTTACCACAGGAATACAGTCATCGTCCAACAAGGGTTGCAGGCGTGCTTGTGTTTTGGGTACAGTCTGCTCAAAAATAGGGGATGCATTTTGGAATAGACTGTTGGTTACAATCAGTTCTGTGGCGTCGATGGCTTCTGCCTTGTGGCCTAGTTGGCGCAAATAAGCGGCCAAAATGCGTACGCTCATCTGCTCACCCATGCCACCCACGGTGTCTAAAGCCCGGGGGGTCAGTTCACCCAGAACCAGCACGGCTTTGCACAAGGTTTCAAAACGAGTAATGAACAAGTTGTTTTCTGCCAACACGATTTGTCGTTCCCCTTCTGGGGTTAACAAAGCGTCGATGGTTTCATAGTGAATCTGACGCAGTTGGTTAGCAGTATGTTTATACGTTTCGGCATCACCAGAAAGCGCTGAGGTTGCACCTTCTAATAACAGGTCGGTTACTTTGATTGGTTTTGTACCCATCGCAGAAGCCACCACAACGACGGATCCCCACTCTTTTTTTGCATTGAGAATGAGTTCGGCCGTTTCCCGAATAGCTTGTGCGCTGCCGACAGATGTTCCCCCGAATTTCATTACGAGTGTCATGATGTTTCTCCATTTATATTTGAGTTAGCGCGTAGTATGTAGTGCGAAGTGCATCGTGTGCTACGCTCTACGCACGATGCACTATTCATGCACACAGTTAGCCAGTGAGATGGGGGATTTAAAACAAAAAAGCCCCTTCCAGGAATTGAGAAGGGGCATTGCCATGTCGGGCACGCGACGTCTCATCTCCCAGAATATCCTCATGAAAAGGATTGTTTTCTGCCGGAATTGGCACCTTGGAAGGTAGTCTAATAGTCTGGTAGTCGATTAGTCTATTAGCCGGTTGGTATTTGAAGACCAAGCGGCTGTTTTGACTAAGCGACGACACAACTGTCTGACTAAACGACTACTATCCTGGTTGCCGAGGCATCGTAGGGCCGGTCCCTCCGCCTCTCTGGATAAGAAGTGTGTTCTTACTATTTAAGTTGGTTATGAACAGAACCGGGATGTACCCTCATAGGGCGTATCCTCAGTTATCGTGGCGGATATTAGCAAATGTAACGGCCGTTGTCAATGTATTTTGCATGGCGGGGTGCGGTTAGTTTTTGTGTAATAAAGCAGACTACAAAAGTCTTACCAATACTAATTGGCATTAAATT
>JACSSI010001203.1 GCA_014879345.1 Anaerolineae bacterium
CGTAGTGCGTAGAAACCTACGCTCTACATCAAATCATCAAAATCAACAGGAATCATCATGCCACACAAAAATTGGAAATCGAAATCTTCATACGAAAAAAGAAAACCCGTTGCCAAAGCGCCCCGTCAACGCATCGGTGATTACCGTGTTTTTATAGGCGCGTTTCCTACTGGCGAGTTGGCGGCTCAGATTCAAACGCTGCGCGAAGACATTGACGACAAAACGGCCAAAATCACGGCGCCTCATGTCACGCTGGCAGGCACGTATTGGCGCAATGGCAAGCCAACGGCCGCTGGCGCTCAAGGTCTTATTGACAAGCTGGATACGTTGTCGGGCAAACTGAAGGCGTTTGAGTTGCAGTTAGGGGGCATTCAAACATTTGGGGAGCGCGTTATCTACCTGGGGACGGCCACTACGGAACCGATGCTGGCGGTACGCCGCGCCCTCATCAACACCATTGGCGAGGACAAGCACCGCCGCTTTAAACCCCACCTGACCCTGGCTATGCGCCTGGAACAGCCTGACTTTGACGAGACACTGGCCTTGTTGCGAGAAAGCGAATGGGAAAACGGCCGTTTCTCCGCCCCCATCACCCAACTCCACCTCATGCAGCGGGGCGAAAACGATCCCGCCTGGCGCAGTATACACACAATAGATTTGGTGGGATAACGGTGATAACTGTAGGAAACAAACTTTGTTCAATTAACTTTGGATTCCATACGTTCAAAAATAGCTCGCCCACCAGGACTATCAGGCGTAAGATGAGCCGCTCGGGCTTGAGTAGAATTGTAGGTTATAATACCTTTCATCACAGGTAAATCCCAAACAGCTACTTTTCGTGTGACAATCAAAATCGCTTCTTCACGCTGGACTCGTTCTAGAACAAAATCATTTACAAATTTGCGAGCAAGCTCCACTGACGTTAACCTCTTTAGCCATTGCCCTTTTTCTCTGAATGAAACACTATGATATGGCATTAGCTCAATGCAGGCGATTTGTGAGGCGAGACGTGTCCTTGCAGAAGCAAATGTGATTTTTTGCGAAGAAGCTATCTCCTGGATAACTTTAGACAATTTCCCATGCCACCAGTTGAAACCACTGTGCCAAGAAAACTGTGTATCCAAGAAAATGAAGGGGCGACTATTTTCAATAAATTGCTGTTTTAAATTATTAAGCAGCGCCATGCGATACTCAGGAACCTGATACTCCCCATAGTAATCTTGTGGACCTAAACCTGGATTGAGCAAAAGAATATATATTGTCGCCCGCCTAATATCGCCAATAAATGGTTGGGGAAGCAAACCAAGATGCAACCGGGTATCCTTCGGATCTCCAAAATCTGGAGCTTGAATAGCCTCCTGCCAATTGTGATTTATTACAAAATTTTGTGGTGAACTTAATATCTCTTGATCTCCTTCGATTATATATGGGGGCAAAGTTGGTTCCCAATTGGACCATACATCAATCATATCCATAATAACACCCCATTCACATCACGCCCGAATTAGCGTAATCTCCGTAATCTCCGGCGGACAGTTGATGCGCAGCGGCTCATTCGTCACCCCAATGCCAGGGTTGGTATAGAGCCACATATCATTCACTTTATACAATTGATA
>JACSSI010001204.1 GCA_014879345.1 Anaerolineae bacterium
CTACTCAAGTTGGCGTTTGGCTTGTGCTTTGAGAAGGGTCATCAGATGGTTCATATTTTGATATTCATCCAACTCCGCAGACTCCGCCTCACTCAAGCGCCCCGCCTGGTTTCTGGCTAATAAATCACGTAATCTCTCTTGAGCAGCCTCAGAGGGGCGCAAAGCCACAATTTGATCTGGTGATGGACCACTGGCAAGAAACGTGATCACCTCGGTGTAAACCAGACTTTGCGTGGGCGACAGTTCCTGTAACCCTAATTCCAGCACCTGCTCCAACTGATCTTCCACCGGTTTCAGGCGAGAGGCTAATTCATTTGAAACTTGGATCGTAAATTCAACCATAGCAACATTTTAACATATTTTTAAGCATCATTCAGATAACAAACCCGAATATTCAAACTCCGAGCCATTCCACGTGTAAACTTCATTTTGGTATCCAAGCTCATACCAACAGTTTCCCTGCTTTCCTCCAAGTCCATCAAGGGAAAACCGAGAATAACACCGAGGCTCTGTAAACATTCCGTTGGCAGCTACTATTTCTGTCTGCCCATCCTCATTAACATCCTCAAAACGTACACCATACAAATCTGATTCAACCACACATCCTGAAATATCAGCAATTGCCTTTAATTCAGAATCGTTCCATTGAAGAATGATCATGAGTTGCTTTACACTACAATCTTTATCATGAAAATCCGACCCCCAATCACCACCATTATCCAAGGGGAAACCAGCGTAGCCTCTAATAATTAATTCCTCTTCGCCATCACCTGTTACATCAAGCCATTCTAGTTGTGAAAAATTGTGTTTACATCCGAATGCTGGTCCAGTCTCTTCCTCATTTACCAATAATTGACATACATCAATATCAATAGTTGCATCATCATAACGTTCGTAAACAATGGATGCTGTGATTCCATCTTCACTGATTGCCTCTAACTTGGCTTGTGAATCTATTATCTGCATCGGCGCTGTTATCCTGGTTTCTTGCCACTCATATTGATCCCCATTCCAAGCAAAAATTTCTAATGTCGATGTGTAAACCTTCAAAGATTCCCATGTCGAATAATCAGGAATATTTTCTAAAGGTCGGCCACTATCATATGACAATATGCCATTACCAATTGGATACGTAAATGGCAAAGTGCCTAAAGTATAAACAGCAAACGTTTCAGAACGATATTCTAATACTGGATTGGTTGCTGAATTGATTGAATGTTCAATGCTTGCTCTTAATAAATTCACCCTACCAGTGCTATAGGCTTCCGATAATGCTCCCATTTCACCCGCCCAAATCATATGGCAAGTAAAATTATCAAGACAATGAATGATATAGCGTTCCCAATCCGTCACACGGGAACCTGTTCCTCCCGTGTCCTCACGATAATCAAACACGATTTCAGGTATACCATCCTGGGTCCAATCCTCCAGGGTCACACGAGAACCCGGATCATATTTCCATGGATCTCCTTGGTAAACAAAAGCTCCCTCGTAATGATCACCCGTCCAAAGAAACACACCTACAAACATGTAGTCAGAAATAATTAAATCACTGATGTTACGCAGTAGCCGCCTGAACCAAAGAAACTGGCTCAAGCTGCTGTAATTCACGAAAA
>JACSSI010001205.1 GCA_014879345.1 Anaerolineae bacterium
TGGCAGAACGGTATGTCATTATTGAAGAAGGGCAATCCGTCAAAAATGGATTGATGGCTGATCTGGTGGATGATGAAGCGACGATCCACCGTTATTTAGGCGCAGCCTAGTGGATTTACGATTTTTGATTGACGATTTACGATTGTCGGATGAACGCGACACAATCGTTAATCGCAAATCTAAAATCCAAAATCGTTAATGGTGTAATTATGGTAGAGACATTGCGGAAGAATCAGGTACGGATTTTGGTGATAGCTATTTTGCTGCTGCTGTTTTTGTCGGCATCGTTGAGTATGGATGTGGAAGATTGGTTGATTACGGTGCTGCGCGGCTTGTCGGTGGGGGCGATTGTGTTTTTGGTGGCGGCTGGCTTTTCGCTGATTTTTGGCTTGATGGATGTGCTGAATCTGGCGCATGGCGAACTGTTTATGCTGGGCGCTTATATTGGTTGGACGATTTATGTGCGCCCGGATACGTTTGTGGATGGCATTACGCCGTTGGCGCTGTTGGCGGCGGGTTTGGTGCTGCTGCCTGTTTTTTATGTGCTGGCAGGGCGATTCCGAGGTGGGGGAACGGCCGTTTCCCTTCTCCCCTGGCTTTTCCTCATCCTCTCCCTGGTCATTCTCTATTTCTCCTTCACACAATGGCCGCTGGCGATGTGGGATCCGGAAGTTTTCCAGGAAAGCCCCTCTACCTATGCACTGGCGTTGAGCCAGGGAACCATGCAAACGCCAGATGCCGCAGTGGCGGAAGGGCTGCACCCGATTATGCTCATGGTGGGTATGCTGCTGGGCGGCATCCTGTTGGCAATGGCGGTGGTGGGCTTGAGAACGATGAAGAAAACGGCCGTTACCGCCAGCCACATCAACAAAACCCCCATCATCTTGTCAGTCGTGCTCATCCTTATCGGCGTCGCCGCCTTCCTGGGCAACGACAGCCTGTCTACCTGGTTGTTTAGCTTGAATACCACCACCCTGTTTTTCTTTGCCATGCTGGTCGCCACCCTTGTGGGCGGGTTGATTGGCGGACTAGTCGAATCCACCCTCATCCGACCCTTGTACGACCGTCCCATTTACCAAATTATGCTCACGTTGGGCGTCAGTTTCATTGGCATTGAACTGGTGCGGGCGGTGTGGGGACGCCCGGAGTTTACCATGCCCAAACCGGCGCTTTTTGCCGGTACGGGCGATGGCTGCCCCGCTACCAACCTGACGGATTTGATCGCCAACCAATGTTCCACCATCATGCTGTTTGAGGCGCGGGTACGCACATATAACGAAGTTTTTGTCATTCTGGTGGGGCTGTTCGTGCTGATTAGCGTGTGGCTGATTCTGAAACGCACCCGACTGGGCATGATCATCCGCGCTGGCGTGCAAGATAGCGAAATGGTCGAGGCAATGGGCATCAACGTGCGGCGCGTCTTTACGCTGGTGTTTGCGTTGGGCGTGGGTTTGGCGGCACTCGGCGGCGTGTTGGCCGCACCCTCTATTGGCCTCTCCAATTCGATGGGCGCTCGCTATTTATTGATGGCGCTTATCGCTTTGGCAATTGGCGGCCTGACCAGTTATCCTGGCGCGGCGGCGGGCGCTGTTTTAGTGGGCTTGTTGCAGCAATT
>JACSSI010000122.1 GCA_014879345.1 Anaerolineae bacterium
TAGAGGTTTGTTGGAGTTTTACTTGCTTCAGGGGTTTGATTATTACGCTGCTCAAAATAAATGGGAACATGCTCGTCAAATGTATGTTTTCGCACAAGAAATTCTTGAGCAGTATCCAAACCAGTTTCATGAAGAATCAAGCAGATGGCATATTGGTCTTGCCCAGGTTGAGTTGAGGAATGACAATACAGCCGCGGCAAAGACGGCATTATTTGCTGCTGAAAATTTGTTAGAAGAAAGCAATCTTATCTGGTGGCAGCCAGTTGTACAGTATTATTTGGGAGAATTATATTTGCAGGAACAGGATGTGGTGCAAGCCAAAATCAGGTTCCGCAATGTGCTAACTTTAGTAAAAAATGGCGCTATGCCAGATTATCAGGCGTTATCTTTGCTGGCGTTGGCAACCCTTGAACTTGATGAAGTTGCTCGTTTGCATTTGTTGGAACAATGTGTGGCTACTGTAGAAGAACGAGCGAGAGCAGTTGTTTATACACATTGTATGCGTGAGGCAGGTTTGCTGTTAGCGGCTTCAGATAGTGAGTACCATAAAGATTTGGGGAATCGTTGTTTGCAAAAGGTTGGTTAATTTTTTTGATGAGTGGTAGCAAAAAGCCCAGGTTGTGCCTGGGCTTTTGATTTGAGAGGTTTTTGTTCAGATTTTATCCCGTGCCGATCGACCAGAGACCTTTTGTGCTGCGGTCGCCAAGACCCCCGGCAAACTGGTCGAAATTGTCAGCATTGATATTTTCGAGGGTTTCTCTGTCTTCGTCGCTGAGTTCATACCCAGCCAAAGCTTTTTCTGGATCGGTAAAAAGCTGGTTGCGGAATTTTTCATCTTTAGTTGCGCGGTCGATGATTTCTTTTAAGGCTGTGTCTGACATATTTTCACTCCTGTTAGTTATATGTGGCTGTTTGCAATTCAGTATGGAAGTTTTGAAAAGTTTTGTCAATGCAAATGCTTTGATTTTCAAAACTTATACGATTATTTCACGGTTTAGTTTTATGCGTTTGCCTTTCTTCCCGGCTTGCGGTAATCTTTTTGCATGTTTTATGAGATTGGGTTCACCAAACGAATGTTTCGCTCTGGTTTACAGGGTTGTGTTGAGGCACGTTTATTAAACGCGCCTCCATCGTGAATTTTATGTAAAGTAAAATTGTGATAGTTTGAAGCCGAGGCGCACCCGCCTCGGCTTTTTTGTTTTTAAACATGGCAAGTGGCAGGTTGTCAATTGCAGGTAAAGCGAGTTGTGGGGAATATGGCAGGCAGCAGCACGCTTTAAAGTGGAGTAAGTGAGATGGCAGAAATTTTGGTAAATTTGGATAAGGTGACGGTTAGTTTGGCGGGCAAGGTAATCTTTGCAGAGCTGGATTGGGAATTGCAACGCGGGCAGCGTGTGGGGCTTGTAGGACCAAATGGGGTTGGGAAGTCTACGTTGTTTAAGGCGATTATGGATGAGTTGCCGTTGGATGATGGCAACATTTTCCGGCTGTCGGGGATGCGCATGGCTCGTTTGGCGCAGGAGCCGGAACTGCCCCCAGGAAAGACGGTGTTTGAGGAAGCGATAACGGCCGTTCCCGCCATTGCCGCTCTCGAACAAAAATTGGCTGATCTCGAGGCTCGCATGGGTGAGCCGGATGTGTACACGGATGCTGCCCGGTTGGCAAAAGTGATGGCACAGCATGAGAAGACGATGCTGGCGTATGAGCAGCAAGATGGGCCGCGTTATACGAGTCGTGTCAAAGATGCCCTGGCTCGACTGGGTTTCCCTCAAGCACGGTGGGATACGTTGACTGAGCATTTGAGCGGTGGTCAGAAGAAGCTGGTGATGTTGGTGAAACTGTTGGTGCAGGAACCTGATTTGTTGCTGCTGGATGAGCCGGATAACCACCTGGATTTGACGGCTAAACGGAAGTTGGAGCAGATGATTCGCAGTTATGATGGTTGTGTGGCAATCATCTCTCATGACCGATATTTGCTGGATGAGGTGGTGACGCATATTGCTGAGATGGAAAACGGCCGTTTAACCCTCTATCAGGGCAATTACACTGCCTATGTCAATGAACGGGAAATCCGACGACTGCGGCAGCAGCAGTTGTATGTGGCACAGCAGAAAGAAATTGCCAAAATCGAGGCGGCGATTAAGCGCTTTGAACTGTGGGCTTCACTGGTAGTTGATGAGCGTCATATCAAACAGGCGCGGTCACGGCAAAAGATGCTGGACAAAATGGACAAGGTGGAAAAAGTATCAGAATCGCGGCGGATGTCGTTGGCGCTGGATGGCTGGCGAGGCAGCAAGAAGACGATTGAACTGGTCGATGTGGAGAAGGTGTTTGACAATGGTGATATTTTGTATGCAGGCTTAAATATGACGCTGTGGCATGGTGAACGTGTGGGTCTGGTTGGGCCGAATGGGGCGGGTAAGTCGATGTTGTTTAAGATGCTGTTAGACCCGGAGGTTGCGACTGGCGGGCAGGTGAAAATTGGGCCAAGCTGTAAGATTGGTTATTATGCTCAGGAGCAGGAGACGCTGGATTACAGTCAAACACCGATTGAGGCGATTCGAAATACGGCACCTGTTAGTCAGGAAACGGCCGTTGCTTTTCTCAATCGCTTTCTGTTTTCATATGCTCAGGTGCAAGGGCCAATTGCCAATTTGAGTGGTGGTGAACGCAGCCGGTTACAGTTGGCAAAATTGGTGTTGGAGAAACCCAATCTGCTCATTCTTGATGAACCAACGAATAATCTGGATATAACCTCCATTGAAGTTTTAGAAGAGACGCTTGAAGAATTTGTAGGTTCTGTTTTAGTCATTTCCCATGATCGTTATTTTCTGGATAAAGTTGTAGACAGGATTGTGGAACTGCGTGATGGGGATTTGACAGAGTTTTTAGGGGGCTACACTGATTATCTGGACGAATTAGAGCTGATTTGAGAGGTTTAGCTGACAATATTTCGAACCGACCATATAACAAAAGGGGGTCATTGCGACCCCCTTTTGCTACAGATTGGTCTTGTTACCTGGTATTAATTTTTGATGATCATGGGCAGGAAGACGGTGTTGTAGACTACTTCCAGTCCATCTTCCAGGGTATCGCTTTTTGTGTCTGGATTGACAACCTGGACATCGTACAAATCAACCTTAACACCAGCAGGCACAACGGCCGTTAATTCTGTGTCAGAAATACGGGTTGTGGCCAGGGTGTACGAGCTGTCACCCAGCAATTTGAGCACGACACCATTGTCGAAATTAGCACCAGTCACCGTAATGGTGTGTGCTACACCAGAATTGACAGTGTCGGGTGTTACTGTGGAAATTGTGGGTGTGAAAGCGGAGACGAGCGTGATGCTGTATTCCCAGGTTGAGGTAGCAAAACTGCTGCCCTGCCTGACAACAAAGGTATTGGTTCCAGCATTCAAGTTCACATTCATATTCAAGTCGGCGTTGATGCTTGTGGGTGCATTCTGCATTGCAACTGCATTTGGATTAATAATCAAAGAAGCGAAACCTTCGGCATAAACTCCTTGAATATTATAGACACCACCAACTGGCATATACATTTCAATGGTGGAATTGAGACCGTTTTTCAATGATGTGCCAGCCCAGGAGAATGCAGGTTCTGGAATATCAATGAGTGCGATTTTGTAGGATGTTGCAGAATTGTTTTCTGCGGTAATGAGGTGCAAACGGCCGTTGGCGGGTAATGTGAATGTGGCCCAAAGAGATTCTGTGCCGAACACAGGTTTAATCGTCTTAACTTTGGTAGTGGCATTCCAGACTTCAACAGTTACTGAATCAGCCTCCGCTCCCATAATGGAAATGACAGCGTTGACCGGTGTCTCTTCACCCAGGTAAACAGGCAGCCACTCTTCTGTGAAGTCATTGCCAATGCCGCCGATTTCGCCACCCATTTTTTGGTAAGTAAGCGAATCCAGGGCTGCGGTGGGGCCGGATATGTTCAGGTTCCAATCTGCGCCCAGGGTGCTGTCCTGGTCGATGGTGAGATTGTGTGTGCCAGCCGGAACGTAGTAGGTGACGGAGCCATCAGCTTCCACTGTTTTCTGAATGTATGCATCGTCAACCAGGAATTGGTAACGGCCGTTTCCTACAGCAGCAGTATGGATAGCGTTCGTGTCAATATTCGCGCCATATGAGAACGAATAGAGACCACTGCTGGGGAAGGAAACCCGGATTTGGCTATTTTCACCACTTGCAAGCGCATTACCAGTCCAGGCATAAGAAACAGCAGAAGGTATCGCAGACACCTCAATGTCATAATCAGCCTGCCCTGAATTGTTATTATTGGCAGTTACCAACAGTCTGCTTGTGCCAGCGGGCAAATCTACTGTTGTCCAGGTCGTTTCACCCACATAGACTGTTATTGATTTCAGTACGGTATCATTGGCATTAACCATTGCCACGTCAACACTATCGCCATCTGTGCCGGAAATAGTAGTGGCAATATTAACGGCCGTTGCCGCACTTAGATTGATAGGCAGCCATTCCGTGTCAAAATCATTGCCACTGCCACCGATCATGCCGCCAGCTTTGGCATACGGCAGTACATCATGGCTGGCACCCACACCAGAAATAGCCATATCCCACACAGTTTCAGCACTGTCACCATCCTGGATGATGTTCAGGTAATGCATACCAGCCGGCACAAAGTAAGTCACCGAGCTGTTATCTTCGACAGTTTTCTGGACAAACTCAGAATCGACCAGGAACTGATACCGGCCTGGGTCTGCACTGGCGGTGAATGTGTAGAGTCCATCCGTGGGGAAATTGACGCGGATTTCACTGTTGAGACCACTGCCGTCCGCATCGCCATCCCAACTGTAACCAGCAGTCGGAATGTCATACAGTTTCAAGCTGACAGTTGCCGGATTGCCCGCTGCATTCGAAATCATTAAATCGTTTGTCTCAGAGAGTGTGCCTGTGCCCCATAACGTTTCGCCGTCAAAAGCTTTGCCATACCAGACAGTACCACTGCTGTTTGTGATTTCCAGCTCAACATCATTGCCAGAAACTTCCAAAACAAAGTTGAACTCTCGGGAACCAACTGGAACAGGATAGCTGGGTGTGACACTTTCCCCGCCATCTAGCGTGCCAGTGAATTCAAAGAATTGTTCATCAGCAGCAATCGGAGCCACAGAGGCTGACCAGGTTGTTTTGGGGTAAGCTGTATCTTGTATCACATAAATTTCATGTAAACCTGCTTCAACCTGCAAATCATAGCTTGTACCCAAATCTGGCGGTGAGGCAGTAGGCGCGGTCTGAGCAAGCATGTAATCATCGAGAACCAGGTCAGCAAAGCCTAGCGCAGAATCAATAGTAAACCGATAAAAACCAGTGGTGGGGAAGTTGACGATGACGGCCGCATTTAGCCCATCATCCAGAACCGTGCCACTCCATGCCATGCTGCTGGTTGGCATGGCAGAAATTTCCAGGTCATAGGCCAATTCAGCGCTGTTGTTTCCATCGGCCATGATTTTCAGGTAATTGATACCTGCTGAAAGTTGGAAATTCGTCCATTGCTCTTCACTGCCCAGCACCTGGCTCAGGGTGTAATCGGGTGAACTGCTGCCGCTTTGATACACAGCTATCGTAAAGCTGTCAGACGTGTTGCCGTTGGCATCAATACTCAGGTTCACATTGGCTGGTGCATCTAGGGCGATGGGCAGCCATTCTGCTGTGAAATCATTGGCGGCACCGCCAAGATTTCCACCCGCCTTGGTGTATGGCAGGCTGTCGTTGCTGTTGGCATATAGACTAATAGCAAGTGACCAATCTGCCCCTGAAACTGAATCTTGATCAATGACAAGATTATGGATGCCTGCCGGGACAAAGTAGACGACTGAATGGACACTTTCTTCAGTTTTTTGAATGTGTGTTTTTTCGGCTATGTCCAGAAGATATTGGAAACGGCCGTTGTCTGCCTCTGAGGCAAAGGTGTAGAGTCCGGCTGTGGGGAAATTCACCCGAATCTCGCTGTTATCACCAGAGGCTGTGGTGTTCCCGGCCCAGTTGTAGGCTGTACCCGCCGGAATTTCTGCGACGACCAGTTCATAGTCAACTGGATTGCTGTTTTCATTAGCCTGGATTTGGATGCGGCTTGTGCCAGCCGGGAGATCGAGGGTTGTCCAGGTTGTTTCATCGGTATAGACGGTGAAGCTGCGTAATTCCTGGCTGTTTGCATTCCAGACGATGATGTCGGCACTGTCGCTGCCTGTACCCAGGATAGTTGTTGATAGATTGACAGAGGTAGCTGTGTTCAAATTGATAGGCAGCCATTCTTCGGAGAAATCATTGCCGAGGCTGCCGATTGCACCCCCCATTTTGTTGTAGGGTAAGGTGTCATGGGCGGCAATGGGGCCGGAGATGGCGACGCTCCAATCAGCGCCAGCCGTACTGTCTTGATTGATATACAGATCGTGTGTACCGGCTGGCACATAATAGTCAACTGTGCCGCCACCTTGCTCAACTGTTTTTTGAATGAAGTTTTCGTTTAGCAGGAATTGATAACGGCCGTTTCCCGGTGCAACATCAAATGCAAAAGAATAAACGCCACTCGATGCAAAATTCACCCGAATATGACTATTCTCCCCTGTGTCAATGCCTTCACCTGTCCAGGTGTAAGCGGCGGCAGAGGGGATTCCTGAAACAACAACCTCATACATAACCGGATCGGAATTTTCATCACTGGTAACTTCCAGTCTGCTGGTACCGGCAGGTAAATCGAGCGTTGTCCAGGTCGTTTCACCAACAGTCACAGAGACATTGCCTAATTCACTGTTACTGCTGTTGAAAACCGTTAGCGTAGCACTGTCGCCTGGGTCTCCGGCAATAGTAGTGGCAATATTCACAGACGTTGCTGCGGCTAAGTTAATGGGCAGCCATTCTGTGTCAAAATCATTGCCAAGCCCGCCAAGTAGACCGCCATCCTTCGCATAGGGCAGCGAATCGTGACTCGCACCCACATTTGAGATGGTTAAATCCCAATCCGTGTTGCCACCATCACTGTCCTGATTAATTTGCACAAAATGGATGCCGGCTGGCACAAAGTACGTTACACCGCTGCTCTCTTGCGCCAGATCAGGGGTGGCAGGCGTGCTTTCTACAGTTTTCTGAATGAAATCAGAACCGACCAGGAATTGATAACGGCCGGGGTCAGCATTGGCGGTAAACGTATAAAGACCAGCGGTGGGGAAATTGACTCGAATTTGACTGTTAAGGTCATTTTTGTAATCCGCATAGCCATCCCAACTGTAACCAGCGGTGGGGATGTGATAAAGTTCCAGGCTAACATCGGTGCTGCTGCTGCCGGTATTGGTCAAGACGAGTTGGTTGGTTCCCGAGAGCGTACCCGTTCCCCAAACTGTTTCACCATCTAATGCCGTACCAGACCAAATGATGCTGCCATCGCCATCAATAATGCTCAAGGAAACATCATCGCCAACGGTTGTTAAGGAAAGATTGAAATCCAATCCACCCGGATAGGTGGGCGTGATGCTTTCACCACCATTTAAAGTGCCGTTGAACGCAAAAAAGTTTTCTTCTGTTTCAGTGGGCGCTACGGATGCAGTCCAGGTGGTATTGCTGTAAGAACTATCTTGTTCCACATAAATTTCGTGAATACCGGCTTCTACCTGGATGTCGTAACTGCTGCCTAGACTGGCAACAGCTTCAGGAGCGTTGGTTAGGGGTTGCATGTAATGATCGTCAAGCACTAAATTAGCGAACCCGACAGTGGAATCTATATTGAAGTGATAGAGGCCAGTGGTGGGGAAATTGACTTCAACAACTGGATTTAAACCGTCTTGGCGCACATTGCCGTTCCAGTTCATGCTGCCATCAGTGGGAATTGCTGAGATCGCTAACTCATAGGAAAGTGCTGCGGTATTTTCTTCATTAGCGATGATTTTTATGAGGTTGATACCGGCTGAAAGGTGGAAGTTTGTCCATTGATCTTCACTGCCAAGTACCTGGCTCATGCTCGCATCGGGTGAACTGCTGCCGTTTTGATATATTTCAACGGCAAAACTGTCGGATGTGTTACCGTTGGCATTTATGCTGAGGTTAACATCGGCAGGAGCGCTTAAAGAGATAGGCAGCCATTCCTGATTGAAATCATTGGCACTACCACCGATTTCACCGCCCATTTTGGAATAGGGCAGCGTGTTGTTGCTGGCTGAGTTTAAAGAGACTGCCACATCCCAGGCTGCACCTTCCGTTGAATCTTGGTCGATGATGAGATTGTGGGTGCCAGCGGGGACGAAATAGGTGACGATGTTGTTGTTTTCGACGGTTTTTTGAATGTAGGTTTTGTCGTTTTGGTTGAGAATGAATTGGTAACGGCCGTTTCCAGCCCCAAAGTCGAAATCATACAAACCGGCCGTGGCGAAAGTCAATCGAATTTCACTGTTCTCCCCATTGGGATTGGCTGTGCCACCATAAGCGTAATCGGTTGATGGCAAAACGGCCATCTCGATTGAATAGCTCATGGCTTCACCGGAAGTTGTGAGTTCAAAGGAACTGGTTCCTGCTGGCAAGTCAAATGTCGTCCAAACCGTCTCGCCAGCATATACGGCAATATTTGGTGACGAGCCATTTTTCTGTTTTTGGTCTGCACCAAAAATATTTACAAAAAGTTGATCGTTCTCATCACCAGTGGCGGTGATAACCATATTGACTTGTGCCGCAGCGCTAAGGTTGATAGGGAACCTTTCAATGTTAATAGCCGTGTTTGATTTTGTAAACGGTAATGAATCTGAGGCGACGCCACTATAGGCGATATCAACTTGCCAATTAATCAGGCCAGCACCATTTTCGTCTTGAATAATCCCTAATGGGTGCACGCCAGCAGCGACATAGAATGATACAGTATCTGCGCCAGTCACCTTTCTCTGAATCTCGCCTATCCCGAGCAAAAATTCATACTGACCGCCATTGTTTACATCGAAATCAAAGGTGTAGAGGCCACTAACAGGGAAATTGACGGCTATGGTACTGTTTAAGCCGCCATCAACTTCTGGATCACCTGGGGCAGAACTGCCGATCCAGGAGTAAGTGGGGGTTGGTGTTTGGATTTTTGGTATGTCATATAAATTCAACGTGAAAGAAAGGGAATCGCTGCCTGTGTTTTCTATTTCAAAAACGTTGTTGCCATCTAAACCATAGGTCAGTGTGACATTTCCCCAAAGAACTTCCCCGTTAGTTGCTTTTCCCTGCCAAATCTCCAAACCGGAGTCGTTGTAAATGGTGAGGTTAGCTTCGCTGGTCGCACTTGTGCCGGTGACAGCCAGAGAGAAGTTGATGTTTTTGTTTGCACCTGTATAAACACTGGGGTCAACAGATTGACCGGAAGTAAGTGGAAACGTAAATGTTGAAAAAGGGGCTTGGGTGGTACTTTGTTGGGTGTTACTGTCTGCGTTTACGAAGGTAACTACAGACAGAATCAAAAGAAGGGTAATAGAAGCAATGATAAAAATAGTAAGACCTAATTTGTGCTGGGAGGGTTTGTATACCTGCATGTGATATCTCCTTAAATACAATCACTTTGCTACGAATAAATTGATAAGGCTCCCTGTTCTTCTACATAAATTGATGTTAAAAGCGTTTCGGGAAATAGTTGGACAACGAGTTAATTATAGATGGGGAGTCAGGCCAATAAACTAGCCTAATATTCCTATGAATTTCAGGAGGTGTAGTAACGGCCGTTTAGGAGGCATTTGGTTCGATTGTGGTCTTTGCCAGTGGGCTGTTGGTGTTGCAATGGAGGAAGGGAAGCAAAAAAAAAGGCCGTTCCCAGTAAATTGGGAAACGGCCGTTTCATTTAGAGCGGGCAACGGGGTTCGAACCCGTGATAGATGCTTGGGAAGCATCTGTGATACCACTTCACCATGCCCGCAAAATCAGGTTGAAATTATAGTCGCACCTATTATTCTGTCAAATCAAACGTGACAAGGGTGCGGTTTAAAGTTGTGTATGAGACTACAAAAGTCTCCTCA
>JACSSI010001206.1 GCA_014879345.1 Anaerolineae bacterium
ATGCAGGTGCGGCTCTGGGGAAACGGCCGTTCCCCCAGCCAGTAACAGCGCCGCAACGAAACCGGTGGTGAAGTTTTGGCAGAAAATTTCCAGCCCACTCGCCAACAGCAAGGGCAGTGGCAAGCTGCCCATCTGCCAGGTCAGGGGAACAATGCCGCCGATGACGAACAGCAGCATACCGCTCCACAGCGCCAGGCGACGGCTTGGCATTTGCGCTGTTAGCAAAAACGGCAGAACCGAAAGCACAATCAAAACGGCGCGAATGAGTTCTGCTTGCATGGTAACTTGAGGTGCGGGTACGGCCAGGGGAGAGCCAAGCGCCTCGTAATAGGGTCGCGTCACCAGCGCAAAGTTGATGGAGCCAAACAGCCAATAGGCAGCCAGATACGTGCAGGCGCTCAAAACAAAGCGCCAGCCCCAGGCGTACCAGCGGTGGTGGACGGTGCGGGCTGGCGTTTCAGCCGGTCGCGGAGCAAAGAGCCAGTAAACGAGAACGGCCGTTATCAGACAAGGCAGCAGTTGTTGCGCCACCGTCACCCAGACGTTTGTTACCAGGTCAGGTACAAAGAAATACCCTTCAATGATGACCGAGCCGATATTGGCAAAAAGCAGCACGCTCCAGACTACCACATGACGGATTGGCGAAGCGGGCAGCCGCCGAGCCACCAGACCAAGCATGAGGCCCATAACCAGACCGCCCACAAACATTTGTTGGAAAACGGCCGTTGTGTCTATGGTTTGGTTTGGATCAGCTTGCAACAACCCCACCATACCCAATATCATGCCTGCCAAAACCAGTCCGAGCGTATAGCCAATAGCCACAACTAACACGCGCCAGGTCATATCCACTATTTTGAACAGCATTTGTTTCATGCCAACCTCCTGTTGTGAATGCCACAATCCTCCATAAAAATCTTGATAGTAGTGTGGCATAAAGCGGGCCTGCCTGCCTCTAACTAAGGTTATGTCTGGGGTTATGCTTCTGAGAACGTAACCAAAGTTAGAGGACAGAGGTAGGCAACGGCCGTTATGCTTTTCAGTGTGAAATAAGGTGCGAGAAATTTAGCGCTAGGCAGCGCACAGCGAATCAGCCTAATTGGAAAACGCACTCTTGAGAAGGAATAATGAAAACAAATTTAGACACAAAACGTATTACCATCTTCCTGGCCATCGCATTTGGTCTGGCCTGGGCCATCTCCCTGATCATTTACCTGACAGGTGGTTTGGCAAACAGTCCCGTGCTCATTCCTGGCACACCTGTCACCTTGGCACTTGTCCTCTTAGCCATTCCCGTGATGTGGTCGCCAGCCATTGGCAACATACTTACTCGTCTTATCACCAAAGAAGGCTGGCAAAACACTTACCTGCGGCCCCACTTTAAACGAAGCTGGCCTTACTGGTTGGCAGCCTGGTTTCTACCAGGAATATTAACGCTAGTGGGCATGGCAATTTTCTTTTTGCTCTTTCCCCACACTTTCGATCCATCGCTGGGAAAACTGCAAGCAATTCTTGACGCCAAAGGTGTATCAGGAATAAATACAAATCTATGGCTCATTGCGGCCGTTCAAGTCATCCAGGCCATGATCATCTCGCCCATTGCGAACGGTGCG
>JACSSI010001207.1 GCA_014879345.1 Anaerolineae bacterium
TCCCATTTAGATATTCAACTGCTTGGTGATTTTCAGCTTACCCACAACGGCCGTTCCCTAAACGACCTCCATTCAAACCGGCTGCAAACACTCCTCGTCTACCTACTGTACCGCAGCGTCACATCTTATTGCCAATGGGGTCATCGGTGACATTCAGACAATCAGCGCAGGGATGCCCAAACCGGGGCTGCGTCCCAGTTGGGTAACAGACCCAGGTGCAGGTGTCGGCATTTTAGGTTTTTATGGTTGTCACATGGTGGATCGAGTATTGTGGTTTGTAGACGATAAGCCAGTCGAGGTAATGGCGACAGTCAGCACCTATGTTGATGAAAAGAATCGTGCAGGTTTTTCCGCAACAGCCGCCTAACACAGCGTAAGGGTTAAACGGCCGTTTCCTCCGGCAGTGGCGGTGGCGGCTCAAAATCAATCTCCAAAACACCGTTGCGCAGCACACCACTGGTCGCCTTCCGCTTGGCTAAGACCATAGGCAAAATCATCTCGCGTTTGAAATTGCCGATGGTGATGAACAGTTCATCCCCGCGCTTACGCAAGCGTACCTCGCCACCCGTAGCAAATGTGATGGGAATCCGCAGCCGGTAGCCCCCGTCTGGCAGTTCCACAAACTCCTGCAACGCCCCCCTATAGAACACATCACAGGGATCATTGTCGCCAAAACAGTCGGATGCCAGTCTGGATAAGGCTTCAATACCGACCACCTCATCCGGATAATACGGTGCCCGCCACAACGGCAGCGGCGAGAAATTGTTTTCAATCATTTCCAGATATTTCTTCTGCAACTCGCGCCGTTTCTGGTAGAACTCGCCTTCGCCTAATGAATCGGGCAAAATGCGGTTGATGATCACGCTGTCTACGGGATAGTTGAACAGTCCCAGATAGCTCACGGCGCGTTCTGCTTCACGCACGACCATTTTTTCCGGCTGCAAAACCACGCGGTAGCTGCTAATTTCCGGATCGCTCAGGGTTTTGCGTAATTCACCTGTTTGCTCGTCCAATTTCTCCAGCGCCGCCATGATTTCGGCTGGCCCTTTGAGCATCCGGCTGGCAAATGGTTTAATCGCCTTCATCACCCCCGTCTCAAAGCGGGATACCTGGCCGGCATACCAGCGGAAGGTATCGGGCATGGTCAGCAGGCGGATGGTCTCGCCGGTGGGGGCAGCGTCGATGATGACGCGGTCAAAGTTTTGCTCGGTGGCCTGTTTGTTAATGTGGAGCAGGCTCACAATCTCGTCCATGCCGGGGAAGGCGGACAGTTCATCGGCGACCACGTTGCTGATGCCTTTGCTGGTGATGTTTTCGGAAACGAAGGTTTGCAGGGTTCCCCAATTGCTGTGGATGTCGGCTACGACGCTAATTTCTTGCGCCCACAGGTTTTCGGCAACCTGCACCGGCTCAGAACTCAGCGGGATGTCCAGCGAATCAGCCAGACTATGAGCGATGTCGGTGCTGGCGACTAATGTTTTATACCCTAATTCTGCACTGCGAACGGCCGTTGCCGCCGCTACTGTTGTTTTACCAACCCCACCCTTACCTAAATATAAAATGATACGCATGGTTTCTCCAATGAAGACCACCCGGGTCTGATTTTT
>JACSSI010001208.1 GCA_014879345.1 Anaerolineae bacterium
TGACAGGCGTCCAGGCCGCCGCTGTTAATTGGGCTGGCGCCAAAGTGCCGCCAGCAGATGTTCCCGAGATGTTGAAGCCACCAACCTGGTTGCCTGCTTTGGCACTGGGTCTGGTTGCTTTTGTTGTCATTCTGATCTTGATGAAGAAACGCCAACAAGCTTGATTTACAATCCAGAAATGAGCCAATAGGGTTGCTTTGTAGATAGCATTTTGTGACGAAACAGGTGCTGCGACCGGTCTCTTGACCGCGCTGGTTGAGGTTAACGCTTATGCCTGAAACACTGTAACAAATGAAACTATTTGCGCCAAAACTCCAACCGTCCTGTGTCCAGCACCCCCATCTTATCGAAAACCTCACCAATGGATCAAGCGGCAGGCTAACGTCGGTATCCACTCCAACTGGATTAGGAACTGTTCCTAAATGTGTGGATTTGGCAACACGACTCAATGCAGCTTACGGCCTTGGCCTGATAACCTGGCCTGTCAAATATGAAGCAGGCCTGGCGCGTGATTGGTGTCATCGTGTTGTCTCCACTGTTGTTTTCAACGTTTGCAAGGTTGCTTCCAGCGACTTTTCCAGGAAATGGGAATCGAACAGCTTGAGCAGTCGCGCCATCCAGCCGGATAAGGACTCTTCCGTGGTCACTTTCGTGCCTTGCTGGTGCGCGGTAAACGTCCAGTTGTGGATGGCAAACATGCCCAGCGAATCACCCGTCCAGCCGATTTGGTGCTGCGGTTCCACGGTGTGCAACGTAGACACGATTTTCAACCCTTTTGCCTTCCAGCGGAAGATCGAGCCGACTTTCAATCCCCCTTCCAACTGGGCAGCGGTAATGTCAGATTGCCACTGCGGCCAACCCTCAATATTTGTCTGCAAGTTCCACACGTTTTCAAGAGGCGCTTCGATGATAATTTCTTTGCGTGCCCACAACGGGGCTTTGGTATCAACTGTTTTGTTCATTATTGTCTCCAGATCATCATTAAAATTTTATTCAAAAGATAGATAACGGCAAAAGCAACGGCGAGGTTCACATGGCCTGACCTGGCGAGCGCCCAGGTTGCCAGCCCAAACACGGCAATCTCCAGCAAAAACAGCCACGGCTCATGCAGCCGCATCGCTGACTTTGGCGCGAGCAGCGTGCCCCAGACGATGGCAAACAGGATGGGGCTGCCGATGCCCAGCAGCACTTTCGTCAGGCCAGTTTGCCCCGTTTTGAAACCCCAATAGCCAAAGATGACGAGAATACATAGTTCGAGCAGGAAACGAACAGCTAGGTTAACAGATTGAATTAGGTTCATATCTCTTCCTTTTATATAGAGTCAGGATTGCAAGTCAGAATGTGGGGTTAGGGCGCTGTCCGTATTCGGTGGCGCAGTGATTCAAAAATGGTGTGCTGCTTGCCTGTGGAATGCCAGAACACAGGCGCCAGAATCAACAACCAAAAATATTTAGCGGCATCTGGTGACCACAATGCTAACGGAATCGAGAGCAGAAAGACCAGCGGCGTCCAAAAAACACGTCCTTCTGCCCGCACATACCGCCAGAGCAGGGCAAACATCAGCCCGGCCGCCGCCATGGCCGCCGCATAAAAAATAGTGCCGACCG
>JACSSI010001209.1 GCA_014879345.1 Anaerolineae bacterium
CAGGAATCTCCGGTGTTACAAAAACCGGGTCTTCAATTAGAGCAGGCTGGTCAATATCGCAAAAATAAAAATCTTCCAAAAGCAATAATTCGCATTCTGCGGCCCGAGTTGTTGGTATCATGATAAAAAGCATGACAAACACGACAAAAATGGTTCCAATCCAGGAAAGCTGTTTTTTGATGAATCTTGTCATTGAACATCTCCAGGAAATGCAAAACAGGCGCAGCAAGATGCAGTTGCGCCTTTGCACCTCTCTATTTAGCAATAGTGGTCGAAAATGAGACGCGAGAGTTGGAATCAGACGAGCCGTGGGGGCGGCGTAGCGGGAGACAAAGAAAATTCAGGGGAAAAATTTTGAGGAACCGTGACCCGCAAAACAATGAACAGCACAATCAGGCTAATATTGTTTACCAACGCTGTCACAGTATAGTTTGAATGGCAGGAATCAACGTGCGGATGCAACATCGCGTCCGGCGCTGCTGATTGCTCCAGGCTGTTAGTAATCGTGCAGCCATCTTCCCAGACGCCAGAACGGCCGTGCCAAAAGCCGGGGGGTATCTGAGAAACAATTAGCAGGACAAGTAAACCTGCCAGCCAAATCCTAATCATGAGCCTATTGTACAAAGATTGACTGTTCCGTCTACCCAACTTTATCTCTCTTCATAAAAGACCAATTTCTTGCATCCTAATAGGGAAATGATAACATATCATCATTTACTGATATGTTAATGTTTAGGAGAGACCTATGCTGCTAACTGCTAACAAAACAGACCTTGCTATTAAAGGCAAGCTATTTCGCGGCTTTGGCGACGCTTCCCGACTGAGCATTCTGGATGCTTTGCGGGACAAGCCCCTCACGGTTGGTGAAATTGTCGAAGTGACTGGACTATCGCAATCTAATGCCTCAAACCACCTGGGATGCTTGCGGGATTGTGGATTGGTGGTGGCCGAGCAAAACGGCCGTTTCGTCACCTACCAGCTCAGCGACGATCGCGTCGGCGATATATTGGCATTGGCAGAATCTCTCCTGGCCGATGTGGCTCGCGGCGTGTACGAATGCACCCGTTACAACCAATGAGGGTTCCCTGTCTCAAATATGGAGCGGATTTACGATGAATACCAAACTTGACCTTCGCGTTGGCAATCTAGATTGCGAACATGACGCCGCCGCTATTGAGCGCGGCTTGAGCAATTTCCCCGGATTAAACCAGCTAAAGGTTTACCCGAAGGCGGCCAAGGTGTCACTAACTTTTGACCCAGAAACAACGTCACCAGAAGCATTGAAAGAACAATTAGACACTATGGGCTTTCCCCCGCAGGCTGGTCTGTCCATGCCAGAGCAGCCAAAACCTTGGCGCAACCCAAAGGTATTAACCTCGGTGGCTTCTGGTGTTCTTCTTCTGTTAGGTTGGCTATTAAGTATAGCTGGTGCGCCAGAAACGGTTTCGTTCCTAATATACATCACGGCCACCCTAACTGGCGGTTATTACTTTGGCCGGGAAGCATTAGAAGAATTGATTTACGAACACGAAATCGGTATTGAGCTGCTGATGGCAATTGCTGCCATAGTCGCCACCGTTATGGGACAAGCTGCCGAAGGTGCTATG